>NZ_JADCLG010000045.1:0-45770 GCF_014982425.1 Enterobacter cloacae complex sp. I1M
GGGAGAGGGGGCAAACACTAAAAACGGCAACCTGGGTTGCCGTTTTGCTGTTTATCAGGCGCTTTGTTTCAGCCAGTTCAACACCACGTCGTGGTGGTTGCTGGTTTTGAAATCATCAAACACGTGCTCAACTTTACCGTCAGCGTCAATCAGGAAGCTGATGCGGTGAATACCGTCGTACGTTTTGCCCATAAAGCACTTCTCACCCCAGACGCCAAACTGCTCGCAAACCTGGTGGTCTTCATCGGAAAGCAGCGTGAAGTTCAGCAGCTCTTTTTCCGCAAAACGTGACAGCTTCTCTGGTTTATCGGTGCTGATGCCCAGCACTTCCACACCGACCTTTTTCAACTCATCCATGTTGTCGCGTAAACCGCAGGCCTGTACGGTACAGCCCGGGGTCATGGCTTTCGGGTAGAAATAGACCAGAACACGCTGTCCCTGGAAGTCGGTCAAATTTACTTGCTCGCCGTCTTGATCCGGTAAGCTAAATTTCGGTGCGATATCACCGGCTTTCAGTGGGTTCATTACTCAACTCCATCCTGTTCGTGCTGCGAATAATCGACGACGCTTATACTGCCTTGCGCGTGTAATTCTGTACAGAGGGCTTTGAACGCTTGCTCGATATTTGACGCATCCTGCGAGGCAGGGCTGTGGGCGGTAATTTGAATAAACAGCGTCGGGATGGCGTTTTCATCGCCAGGCTGCGTGCGGGAAACCAGTTCGGCAATGTTCATCTGATGGCTGTCAAACAGTGCCGTAAAACGTTCAATCAGATGAGGTGAATCAGGCACTTCAACCTGTACCCAGACTGTGGCAGGCAGAGCCGGACGCGGGCGCGCGGTGGTGCGCTTCATCACAATCAGTAAATCCAGCTCTGCGCCTTTCAGCGGCAGGGTAGATTCGATGAGGGTAATGGCATTCCATGTTCCGGAAAGCAGCATGATGAACGTGAATTCTTCGCCAAGCATAGCCAGCCGGCTGTCTTCGATATTGCAGCCGCAGCTGCTCACGTGGCGAGTGATGGTATTCACGATACCCGGCCTGTCAGCACCCAGCGCAGTGATAACCAGGTAATGTTGTGATGAGGTTGTCAAACCTGTTCTTCCTTTGCGTGGTTAAGTCTTCCTAAGGAAAGCATAAAAAAAACATGCATACAACCGCCTGAGAGCCTCAGGTCGCTTGCTTTTATTACAGTTCCAAACGTAACATTGAGGCTCTTGTTCGCACAGAGGATGGCTCATGTTCACGGGAAGTATTGTCGCGCTTGTTACACCGATGGATGAAAAAGGTAATGTCTGCCGGTCAAGCATGAAGAAGCTCATTGATTACCATGTCGCCAATGGAACCTCGGCGATCGTTTCGGTAGGGACTACCGGTGAATCCGCCACGCTGAGCCACGAAGAGCACGGCGATGTTGTGATGCTGACCCTGGAACTGGCGGACGGGCGTATTCCGGTCATCGCGGGTACGGGCGCAAACGCAACGGCAGAGGCCATTAGCCTGACTCAGCGTTTTAACGACAGCGGCATTGTTGGCTGTCTGACGGTGACCCCTTACTACAACCGCCCAACTCAGGAAGGTTTGTTCCAGCATTTCAAAGCCATCGCTGAACATACTGACTTGCCACAAATTCTGTATAATGTGCCGTCCCGTACCGGTTGCGATATGCTGCCGGAAACCGTTGGCCGTCTCTCGAAAGTAAAAAATATTATCGGGATTAAAGAGGCGACAGGGAACTTAAGCCGCGTTCATCAGATCAAAGAGCTGGTTTCAGACGACTTTATCCTGTTGAGCGGTGATGATGCGACCGCACTGGACTTTATGCAGCTCGGTGGTAACGGCGTGATTTCCGTGACGGCGAACGTGGCGGCGCGTGATATGGCTGACATGTGCAAACTGGCCGCAGCCGGTCACTTTGATGAAGCTCGCGTGATTAATCAGCGTCTGATGCCGTTGCATAATAAATTATTTGTCGAACCCAATCCGATCCCAGTGAAATGGGCATGTAAGGAGTTGGGGCTTGTAGCAACCGACACGCTGCGTCTGCCAATGACACCGATTACCGACCATGGTCGTGAAATTGTCGCTGGCGCGCTGAAGCATGCCGGTTTGCTGTAAAGTTTAGGGAGATTTGATGGCTTATTCAGTACAGAAGTCGCGCCTGGCCAAGGTTGCGGGTGTTTCGCTTGTTATGCTCCTCGCTGCCTGTAGTTCAGACTCGCGCTACAAGCGCCAGGTGAGCGGTGATGAATCCTATCTGGATGCGCCGCCGCTTGCTGAACTTCACGCGCCTGCCGGCATGATCCTGCCGATCCAGAACGGTGATTATAATATTCCGGTTACCAACGGCAGCGGCCTGGTGGGTAAAGCGCTCGATATTCGTCCGCCAGCTCAGCCTCTGGCGCTGGTGAGTGGCGCGCGCACGCAGTTCACCGGTGATACAGCTTCTCTGCTGGTGGAAAGCGCACGCGGTACCACGCTGTGGCCGCAGGTTGTGAGCGTCATTCAGTCGAAAAATTATACGATTGATAAACGCGACGACGCCAGCCAGACCTTAACCACCGACTGGATTGAGTGGAACCGTCTCGATGAAGACCAGCAGTATCGTGGTCGTTATCAAGTCTCCGTTAAGCCGCAGGGTTATCAGCAGGCGGTTACCGTTAAGCTGTTGAATCTTGAGCAGGCAGGTAAACCGGTTGCCGATCCGTCCGCCATGCAGCGCTACAGTACCGAAATGCTGAACGTGATTGCAGCGGGTCTGGATAAGAACGCTGCTGATGCCGCAAACGCCGCGCAGAACCGTAACGGTTCAACGTTTGACGTGCAGAGCGGTGCAGACGATACCGGCCTGCCAATGCTGGTGGTGCGTGCGCCGTTTAACCAGACCTGGCAGCGTCTGCCAGCCACGCTGGAAAAAGTGGGCATGAAGGTGACCGACAGCACCCGTTCAACGGGCAGCATCACAGCGACCTATAAGCCGCTGTCTGAAAGTGCCTGGCAGGAGCTGGGGGCAAGCGATCCACAGCTGCCTTCCGGTGACTACAAAATCCAGGTCGGCGACCTCGATAACCGCAGCAGCCTGCAGTTTATCGATCCGAAAGGACACACGCTGACCCAGGCGCAGAACGATGCGCTGGTCGCTGCCTTCCAGGCCGCATTCAGCAAATAATAGTGAGGGCTGGTTAATCCAGCCCTTTTTATTTTCGTGCCACGCAAACGTGTGCGTGGCATAATATAGCCAGTTTTGAATACAAATCATCACACCAGGAGTAATGAAGATGCAGAAGCAAGCTGAGTTGTATCGTGGCAAAGCGAAAACCGTATACAGCACGGAAAACCCGGATCTGTTGGTGCTCGAATTCCGCAATGATACGTCAGCAGGAGACGGCGCACGCATTGAGCAGTTCGATCGTAAGGGCATGGTGAACAACAAGTTCAACCACTTCATTATGACCAAACTGGCCGAAGCCGGTATCCCGACTCAGATGGAAGCGTTGTTGTCCGATACGGAATGTCTGGTAAAAAAACTGGATATGGTGCCGGTTGAGTGCGTGATCCGTAACCGTGCCGCAGGCTCCCTGGTGAAGCGTCTGGGCATCGAAGAAGGTATCGAACTGAATCCACCGCTGTTCGATCTGTTCCTGAAAAACGACGCCATGCATGACCCGATGGTCAACGAATCCTACTGCGAAACCTTCGGCTGGGTAAGCAAAGAGAACCTGGCGCGCATGCAGGAACTGACCTACAAAGCCAACGACGTGCTGAAAAAGCTGTTTGATGACGCGGGCCTGATCCTGGTCGACTTCAAGCTGGAGTTCGGTCTGTACAAAGGCGAAGTGGTGCTGGGCGACGAGTTCTCTCCTGACGGCAGCCGCCTGTGGGACAAAGAGACGCTGGATAAAATGGACAAAGACCGTTTCCGCCAGAGTCTGGGTGGCGTGGTGGAAGCGTACGAAGCGGTTGCTCACCGTTTAGGCGTTAAGCTCGACTAAACTGCGCATTTGCCAAAGGATGTTGGCATCCTTTGGCGTCTTATCCTTGTTTACTATGGTAATCCTTTCATTAACCGCCTACGATCATAGCTATTATAAATGGAATAGTTCGAGGTGTTTATGCGCTGGCAAGGGCGTCGTGAAAGTGACAACGTAGAAGACAGACGCAGCAGTGGTGGCGGTGGTCCGTCTATGGGCGGGCCAGGTTTCCGGTTACCCAGCGGCAAGGGCGGTATTATTCTGCTGGTCGTCGTGCTGGTAGCGGGCTACTACGGTGTCGACCTGACCGGTTTGATGACCGGTGAAACCGGGCAACAGCAGCAGTATTCTCAGCGCTCCATCAGCCCGAATGAAGATGAAGCGGCGAAATTTACTTCCGTTATTCTCGCGACGACTGAAGATACCTGGGGTCAGCAGTTCGAGAAAATGGGGCGGACTTATCAGCCGCCAAAACTGGTGATGTACCGGGGAGCAACCCGCACGGGCTGCGGCACCGGGCAGTCCGTTATGGGGCCGTTCTACTGCCCGGCGGACAGCACCGTCTATATCGATCTCTCCTTCTATGACGACATGAAAAGCAAGCTGGGCGCCGACGGCGATTTTGCCCAGGGCTACGTGATCGCGCATGAAGTCGGCCACCATGTGCAGAAGCTCCTCGGCATTGAACCTAAAGTGCGTCAGATGCAGCAGAATGCGTCTCAGGCGGAGGTGAATCATCTCTCCGTACGCATGGAGCTTCAGGCCGACTGCTTCGCTGGCGTCTGGGGACACAGCATGCAGCAGCAGGGCGTGCTGGAAACAGGCGATCTGGAAGAGGCCCTGAATGCCGCACAGGCGATTGGTGACGATCGCTTGCAGCAGCAAAGCCAGGGGCGCGTTGTGCCGGACAGCTTTACCCATGGCACCTCAGAGCAGCGCTACAGCTGGTTTAAGCGTGGCTTTGACAGCGGCAACCCGTCGCAGTGTAATACCTTCGGCAAAGCTATGTGATGTTGGGGGTTGAACAGCTGGTTAACCAGCTTCAGCGTACCGGGCACCGCCGGCTGGTGGTGCTTAGCGGCGATGAAGCGTGGACGTTGAGCCAGGCGACCATCCTGCGCGTTACGTTACCAGGAGACTGGCTGTGGCTGGAGGAAAACCCCTCTAAGGCCATCAGCGGCCTGCTGGGACGTGAATATCTGCACGCCGTTTTTGACGCGCGTCGCGGGTTTGACGTCTCGGCCTTCGCCGCCCTCAGCGGGACCCTGTGCGCCGGAAGCCTTCTGGTGCTGCTGGTGCCGCCGTTCTCCGTCTGGGCTAACAGGCCCGACGCGGATTCTCTGCGCTGGAGCGACAGCGCCGAGCCGATCGCCACCCCGCACTTTGTTTACCATTTTTGCCGGACGCTGGCCGCCGATTCAGATGCTATCGTCTGGCATCAACATCGTCCTCTGTGCCTTCCCGTTGCGCCAGATTTACCCGCCTGGCAGCCCGCCAGCGGTGAACCGCAGCGCGAGCAGGCTGCGATCCTCGACGCGCTTCTGACCATGCCTGCTGGCGTGGCTGCCGTGACGGCCCCGCGCGGACGAGGAAAGTCCGCCCTGGCGGGCATGTTGCTCAACGGCATTCAGGATAGTGCTGTAGTGACCGCACCGGCAAAAGGGGCGACGGATGTCATCGCGCGTTTCGCCGGGGAACATTTTCACTTTATGGCCCCGGATGCGCTGCTGGCCTCCACAACAGAAGCTGACTGGCTGATTGTCGATGAGGCGGCCGCCATCCCCGGCCCGCTGCTCGAGAAACTGACGATGCGCTTTCCCCGCGTGTTGTTGACCACTACGGTGCAGGGTTATGAAGGCACGGGCAGGGGATTCCTGCTGAAGTTCTGCGCCCGGTTCAGCGGTCTGCGGCGATATACCTTATCAACCCCTGTACGCTGGGCTGCCGGATGTCCTCTTGAGCGAATCGTGGCGAACGCGCTGCTGTTCGACGATGCGCTTATCGATCGCAAACCGGCAGGGGAGGTAAGTTTAACGTCGCTGGAGCCCGGGGTGTGGGAGAGCGATCCGGCGCGCGGGGCAGGCGTGTATGAACTGCTGTGTGCCGCGCACTACCGGACGTCACCCCTCGATTTACGCCGGATGATGGACGCCCCCGGCCAGCACTTTGCTGTTGCTCATGCGGGCGCGGAGATCGCCGGTGCTCTCTGGCTGGTGGAGGAGGGCGGCTTATCCCCAGAGCTTAGTCGCGCGGTGTGGGCGGGATTTCGTCGGCCGCGTGGAAATCTGGTGGCACAGTCGCTGGCTGCCCACGGCGGATCGCCTCTCGCGGCGACGCTGAAAGGCCGACGCGTCAGCCGTATTGCGGTTCATCCTCATCGCCAGCGGGAAGGCATCGGCCAGGGGCTGATCCGCAGTGCCAGCGGAGAAGATTATCTCTCGGTCAGCTTTGGCTATACCGACGAGCTGTGGCGTTTCTGGCGGCAGTGCGGGTTTGTGCTGGTGCGAATGGGCAGCCACCGGGAGGCCAGCAGCGGGTGCTATACGGCGATGGCGTTGCTGCCGCTGAGCGAGGCGGGGCATCAGCTCTGCGAAGAGGCGCATCAGCGTTTATGTCGTGATATGCGCGTCCTGTCGGCCTGGAATGGCGAAAAGATCCCGGTGATGGATGCATGGGAAGCTACCCTTAATAGTGACGACTGGCTGGAGCTGGCGGGGTTTGCCTTTGCGCACCGGGCGTTTTCAACCTCGGTTGCGGCGCTAACGCGATTGTTGTTTGCCGTGGATATGCCGCTCCCGGCGCTGCGTGGGAAAATGGAAGGGAATACGCACGATTTCGGGCGCAAAGCGTTGCTGGCGAAGCTACGCGAGGAAACCGCTCACGCGCTTGAAAGGCTTGATTACTCTCGTAGCCAGCGGCTGAAAGCCGACATTTTGCAATGGCAATTTTTTCAATGACTTCTTCAGTAAAGTGGCATGGTCATTACCCCGCAGAGGCGTAAAATCCTGCTTAACAATTAAGGAGATCGCCATGAAACATGACCATTTTGTTGTGCAAAGCCCGGATACACCTGCTAAACAGCTACTGCTTCTGTTTCATGGCGTGGGCGACAATGCCGTCAATATGGGACAGATTGGCAGCTGGTTTGCACCCGTTTTCCCACACGCGCTGATCGTCAGTATCGGCGGCGTGGAGCCCTGCGGTCCGGACGGGCGGCAGTGGTTTTCCGTCGAGGGCGTGACGGAGGAAAATCGTCAGGCGCGTATTGATGCCGTTATGCCAGCCTTTATCGATACCGTGCGTTACTGGCAGCAGCAGAGCGGCGTAGGTGCCAATGCAACAGCGCTGATTGGCTTCTCTCAGGGCTCAATCATGTCGCTGGAAAGCGTAAAAGCGCAGCCCGGACTGGTGTCCCGCGTGATTGCCTTCAATGGGCGTTTTGCGACGTTACCGCAAAGCGCGACCACGCAGACTACGATCCATCTCATTCATGGGGGTGAAGACCGGGTAATTGAGCTTTCGCATGCGGTAGCTGCCCAGGATACGCTGATGCGCGAGGGCGGGGATGTGACGCTGGATATCGTGGACGATCTGGGGCATGCCATTGACGATCGCAGCATGCAGTTCGCGCTCAATCATCTGCGTTATACCGTACCTAAGCACTACTTTGATGAAGCGCTCAGCGGCGGTAAGCCGAATGACGATGATATCGTCGAGTTTATGTGAGGTTTCCCCTCTCCTTAGGGAGAGGGAAAACAGAGCGATTACTTCTTCTGGTCCTTCTTCGGCCAGTCGTCTTCATCGTCCCACTTGTCGTTAAAATCACGGTGCGGCGGAAGATCCGGTTTGTTGGCAAGGAACTTTTTGTGGTCAACGCGCTTGAGATCTTTAATCACGTTAAGCAGCACGCCTACCAGAAACACCAACACCAGAATCCACCAGTACTTTGAAAGCCAGTCCATTCGCTAATCCTCTTTAAGCACCCGTCAGGCGACGAGCTGCTCCATAATACGTTGATACATGCGGGCCAGCAGTTGTAAATCGGCAGCGTTCACGCATTCATTGATTTTGTGAATCGTCGCGTTAACCGGACCCAGTTCGACAACCTGTGCGCCCATGCGGGCGATAAAGCGTCCGTCAGACGTGCCGCCTGTTGTCAGCAGCTGTGGCTTAATCTCATTATAGTGCGCGATGGCGTTCACTACCGCATCCACCAGTTTACCGCGCTGCGTCAGGAACGGCTGGCCAGACAGCCACCAGTCGAGGGTATAGCGCAGCTGGTATTTTTCGAGCAGCGCAATCACGCGTGCTTTGATCATCTCGTCGGTCAGTTCGGTGCTGAAGCGGAAGTTAAACTGGACGAAGAGATCGCCGGGAATGACGTTGTTGCTGCCAGTGCCGGCCTTGATGTTGGCTATCTGCATGCTGGTTGGCGGGAAAAATTCGTTGCCTTTATCCCATTCAATGCCCACCAGTTCGTTCAGCATCGGCGCGGCGCGGTGTACCGGGTTATCCGCCAGGTGCGGATAGGCAACGTGGCCCTGCACGCCATGAATGGTCAAATTGCAGGTCAGGGATCCACGGCGGCCATTTTTCACCACATCGCCCACCACTTCGGTGCTGGACGGTTCGCCCACCAGACAGTAGTCCAGACGTTCATTGCGCGCCATCAGCGCCTCAACGACCTTCACGGTGCCGTTGTGGGCGCTGGCTTCTTCATCGGAGGTAATCAAAAACGCAAGACGGTTTTTATGGTTCGGATGCTGGGCGACGAAACGCTCTGCCGCCACGACCATCGCAGCCAGGGAACCTTTCATATCCGCAGCGCCGCGTCCGAAAAGCATGCCGTCGCGGATGGTTGGCTCAAAAGGCGGGTTGATCCAGCGGTCTGCGTCGCCTGCGGGAACTACGTCGGTATGTCCGGCAAACGCCAGCGTCTCCCCCTGACCGCGCCATGCCCAGAAGTTCTGCGTATCGCCAAAATCCATGTGCTCGACGGTAAAACCGATGGCACGCAGGCGCTCAATCATTAATGCCTGACAACCTGCGTCGTCCGGGCTAAGGGAAGGACGGCGAATAAGCTGCTGAGTCAGCTCAATGACCGGGCATGACATAGACTACACCTCAACGAATAAATCTGAATAAAGGGTTTCACTGAAACCCAGCAGCATAGGCTGACCTGGCTTGCAGAGCAATGGGCGTTTGATGATTGCCGGCATTTCAAGCATCAGTTTGGCTGCGCTGTCGGCGTTGTTGATCGTGGCCCGGAGAGATTCATCCAGTTTTCGCCAGGTGGTCCCGCGGGTGTTCAGCAGCGCTTCCCAGCCCAGTTCATTGATGGCGGAATGGAGAAACGCAGGGTCAAGCCCGTCGGCACGGTAATCATGGAAGCGATAGTCGATGTTGTGTGCTTCCAGCCAGCGGCGGGCTTTTTTAATCGTATCGCAATTCTTAATGCCGTACATCACAACCATAGTGAATCCTTTTGTTCTTGTGTGGGTTAAATGTTCAATATTTTCGAAGATATATCCTTAAGTGGAATATAACATATTCGGAATTTTTCGTGATTTACAATTCTCCATAATTCAACGAACAGCTGTACGCTGAATAGTGTTCCATCTTTTAAGCATAGTTGTCCACTCTGTATAAATTGCCAATAAACTCAGGGGGAAATTAAAAATGCTGTCATTTTTCTGACTATTTCAAAATATTGCTGTGGGTCACATAAAATTTACCCGGCAACGCTCATAGTGATCCTAAACCTACCTGCACAGCGAGGCTCAATCACAGCAATCGGTTAAAGTGGCTTCACAATGATGATACGTTTTCGTAGAATGCACAAAATAATAAGAGAGGTTGTTATAATTGAACATGAACTGGGGAACTGGAAAGATTTTATCGAAGGCATGCTTCGTAAATGAATTTCCGGTAAGAAATGCAAGAGCACTTAATTAACTAAAATAACCATAGTGTGAAAGAATCACACAATAAAAAGGCGGCCTGTAAAGCCGCCTTTTTTTTATTTCAACGGGTTATTCCGGCTTATCCTTCAGCGGGAAACGACGGCGTATCAGCACAAAGAACAGCGGTACGAAATAGATAGCCAGAATCGTCGCGGAAATCATTCCCCCCATAACGCCCGTTCCCACCGCGTGCTGGCTGCTGGAGCCTGCGCCGGAGCTGGTGGCCATCGGCAGGACGCCAAACACAAACGCCAGAGAAGTCATCAGGATCGGGCGCAGGCGCTGACGACAGGCGTGCAGCGTGGCGGCCATCAGTTCGTGACCTTTGGCATTCATCTCATTGGCAAATTCGACGATCAGAATGGCGTTTTTCGCCGACAATCCGATTACGGTGAGGAGTCCGACCTGGAAATAGACATCGTTTTCCAGGCCACGCATCCAGGTTGCCAGCAGCGCGCCGATGACCCCGAGAGGCACCACCAGCATTACCGAGAACGGCACTGACCAGCTTTCATACAGCGCCGCCAGGCAGAGGAACACCACCAGCAGCGACAGGGCATACAGGGCAGGCGCCTGCGCGCCGGAAAGCCGTTCCTGGTAGGACATCGCCGTCCACTCCAGGCCAAAGCCGGTCGGTAACTGCTGAACCAGTTTTTCCATAATGTCCATTGCGGTACCGGTACTGACGCCAGGCGCGGCTTCACCGACAATTTCCAGCGCCGAATAGCCGTTGTAACGCTCCAGACGCGGCGAACCGGTCTCCCAGCGTGACGTCGCAAACGCCGAGAACGGCACCATGCCGCCGGTGTTATTGCGCACATACCAGCGGTTGATATCGTCCGGCAGCATGCGGTATTTGGCAGCAGACTGAACGTAGACCTTTTTCACGCGACCGCGATCCATAAAGTCATTCACGTAGCTTGAGCCCCATGCCGTTTGCAGGGTGTCGTTAATGTCGTCGATTGAGACGCCCAGCGCCTGCGCTTTACGCTGGTCGATATCCACCTGTAGCTGAGGGCTGTCATCCAGACCGTTATGACGAACGCGGGTAAGCTGCGGATCTTTCCCGGCCAGCTCGAGCAGTTTATCGCGAGCTGCCATCAACGCGTCATGCCCGGCACCCGCGTGATCCTGAAGCTCCATATCAAATCCGGCTGAGCTGCCCAGGCCACTGATAGCGGGCGGGCTGCTGGCGAAAACGCGCGCTTCCTTGATTTTGTTGAACGCTTTAGTTGCACGTTCAATGATGGCAAAGGAGGAGCCGCTGTCGCTGTCGCGCTGGTCCCAGTCTTTCAGGCGCACAAACATACGCGCCACGTTCTGCCCGTTACCGCCAGGGCCAGAGCCGACGGTGGAGAAGACGGAGACCACGTTATCCTTCTCCTGAGTATGGAAGTAGTTCTCAACCTTCTGCACCACTTTCAGGGTCTGCTGCTGGGTCGAGCCGCTCGGTAACTGTACGGAGGTGATAAACATGCCGCGATCTTCCAGCGGCAGGAACGAGGTTGGCAGCCGCATGAATAAGAAGACCATGCCGCCGAGCAGCAGGACATAAACCACCATCCAGCGCACGCTGCGGTGCAGTACTTTACCCACGCCCGCTTCATAGCGCGCCGCATTTCGGTTAAACATGCGGTTAAACCAGCCGAAGAAGCCTTTTTGACCGTGGTGTTCGCCCTTATGCAGCGGTTTGAGCAGCGTCGAGCACAGAGCAGGGGTAAGGATCATCGCCACCAGTACGGAGAGCACCATCGCAGAGACGATGGTGATCGAGAACTGGCGATAAATCGCGCCCGTAGTGCCGCCAAAAAACGCCATCGGGATAAATACCGCCGACAGCACCATGGCGATACCGACCAGCGCACCCTGAATTTGCCCCATCGATTTGCGCGTGGCCTCGCGGGGCGAAAGCCCTTCCTCGCTCATGATGCGCTCGACGTTTTCCACCACCACGATGGCATCATCCACCAGCAGGCCGATGGCCAGCACCATGGCGAACATGGTCAGGGTGTTGATGCTGTAACCGAAGGCATACAGCACCGCAAAGGTTCCCAGCAACACCACCGGCACCGCAATGGTGGGGATCAGCGTGGCGCGGAAGTTTTGCAGGAACAGGTACATCACGAGGAACACCAGCGCGATAGCTTCGAGCAGGGTTTTCACCACATCTTCGATGGAGGCTTTTACGAATGAGGTGGTTTCGTAGGCGACTTTGTACTCCAGTCCGTGCGGGAAGTAATGCGACAGCTCATCCAGACGCTCTAACACCCGCTGCGCGGTCGCCATTTCGTTAGCGCCGGAGGCCAGTTTCACCCCCAGGCCGGACGCAGCATTGCCGTTAAAGCGGCTCAGGTAGTCATATTTTTCCGCCCCCATTTCCACGGTGGCGACATCCCCCAGACGCACTTCCGAACCGTCCTGATTCACGCGCAGACTGATATTGCGGAACTGTTCAGGCGTCTGGAGCAGCGACTGGGAGTTGATGGTGGCGTTAAGCGCCTGGTTATCCACGGACGGCGTACCACCGAGCTGCCCCACGGCAATCTGAGCGTTCTGCGATTCGATAGCGTCGGTGACATCTTTGGCGGTCATCTGCACGCTGTTCAGCTTGTTGGGATCCAGCCAGATACGCATGGAATACTGCGAGCCGTAGGCGTCGATATCACCCACGCCGTTGATACGGCTGAGCGGGTCCTGAATATTACTGGCGACGTAGTCCGCGATGTCCTGCTTATCCATCGAGCCATCGGTTGAAACAAACGCGATGGTCAAAATATTGGTGTCACCGGTCTTACGCACGGTCACCCCCTGGTTCTGCACCGCCTGAGGCAGTTTACGCAGGGCCGATTGCAGCTGGTTTTGCACCTGCTGCACCGCTTCGTCCGGATCCGTGCCCGCCGTAAAGCTCAGGGTTACCGTCGCCTGGCCCGTGGCGCTGCTCTGCGAGGACATGTACATCAGGTTATCAAGACCCGTCATGTTCTGCTCGATAACCTGCGTGACGGTATTTTCCAGCGTCTGTGCCGAGGCGCCAGGGTAGTTCGCCGTGATACGCACGTTAGGGGGGGCGAGGTCGGGGTATTGCTCAACAGGAAGGGAAGTAATCGCCAGGACACCCGTCAGACACAACAGGATTGCTAGCACCCAGGCAAAAATGGGGCGATCGATGAAAAAATTCGCCATTAAAATGTGACCTCGTTTTGCTGCACGTCATTATTGTTTATTGCCCGCCTAACTTTAGCGGTAAGGCCCAGGTCAAACGTGGAGAAATAAAGGAGATAATGTAAATTATCATGCGCTTTTTTCAGCGCGCCTTCTTTCCCGCTATTTTTCAGCCTGCGCCGCAGGTGTCCGGAACGTCACGCTGACCTGTGTACCGCCCTGTGGCGGCTGAGAAAAGTGTAATGTTCCGCCGAGCCGTCCCGCGCGTTCGCGCATGATATTCAGCCCGTAATGCCCCGGCGGTTCACTGGCGTCGCCGATACCAATACCGTTGTCGCGGATCGTGACCGTGTGAGTACCGTCCGCGGTGGTGACGCAGCTGACCACAATCTCGCTGGCATCGGCATGTTTAATCGCATTCAGCACTGCCTCACGCACAATCTGTAAGAGGTGCACCTGTTTTTGCGCGTCCAGCGCAAGCGATGAGAGACGGCAGTCGAGCACCAGCTTCGCGCTGGTCTGGCTTTGCAAACCGTCGAGAGACTCCTGTAGCGCGGCAGGAAGATTGGCGTGGTTGAGCGTCAGGCGGAAGGTGGTGAGCAGCTCGCGTAGCTGATGCCAGGCGTTATTCAGCTCGCGGGAGAAGTCCGTAATGATGGTCTGCGCCGGGGCATTGTCGCCCGGCACGGCATGCTTCAGCAGCGTAAGCTGAATACGCAAATAGGAGAGCACCTGCGCCAGCGAATCATGCAACTCGCGCGCGATGGTGGCGCGCTCTTCCATCAGCAGCAACTGCTGATAATGTTTCTGCGCCTGATTGAAATAGAGCCCCCGGCCCAGCATCGTCGCCACGCTTTCCATGAGCGGCAGCGGAACATCCCCGGTCGCGCTTTGCCAGCGCAGTTCGCCGTACAGGGTGTCCTGCATTAATACCGGTAAATTGTGCATTTTCTCACCCGGGGACTCCTGTCCTTCGTAAAGCTGCCAGTCGTCACTGGTGCGCAATTGCAGGTAATTCATCTGCGTATAGTCATGCACAATCTGCAAAATATGCCGGAAGCAGTGGCTGTCTATCTGCCCGGTATTCAACGCCTGTGAGCATTTGAACAGCATTTCAAGCTGCTGATGCGCTTCATTCAGGTGGCGGGTTTTTTCGGCAACGGAGTGCTCCAGGGAACGGTACAGGGTGTGTAATTCCGCCGACATATGGTTGAAGGCGCGGGAAAGCTGGCCCAGCTCGTTGGGAAGCATAATATCCGGCGCGGGGGTATCGAACTGCCCCTGTTCGATACGCTCGCTCGCTGCCACCAGATTATTCAGCGGTAGCACAACCTGACGGCGGATGCGCCGCAGGGTCATCACCGCCAGCAGCAGGATGCCCAGGCCGCCCGTCAGCGACATGAAAATCACCAGCTGTATCTTATGTTCGGTGTAGTGCTGTAGCGCCAGCACAAAGGCATCTATCCGGCCCACAAAATCCTCTATGTGGCTCTGATACCACCCGGTATCGCCGCTGGCGATACGCGTGTCCATCTCCTGCCAGCCAAGCTGCAACTGCTGGTAACGCTGTTTGACGTCCTCTGGCACATACCAGCGGTTTAGCTTCTGCAACGCAGGCGCGCTCAGCGTTTTCTGCCAGACCGCGCGGTGCTCTGCCAGTGACGGGCTGGCGCGCTGCATTTCGTAGCCCAGGCGGTAGCTCTGCATGCGCAGCGATCCGGCGATGTTAATCGCCTCGGCGTCGCGCTGGCTGCTGGCGAGTGTAACCAGCGCAATGGCGCTGATCAGAACGGACAAGACAATCATCGAAAAGAAAGCCCGAGCCAGGCTTCCCGATACGGGGCGTTTAACGGTCACTCATCAGCTTCCTGAATTAAATTGATCTGCCACAGGTTCACTGGAAATAGTTCGCCTTCCTGGGCATTTGAACATTGCGTCGCCATGCCGCTGTGGGTAAATACGATAACAATAGAAAGAATAAGGTTATTGAACCAAAAACAGGTGTTGTTATGAATCGTTTTATTATGGCCAACGCTCAACAGTGTATCGGTTGTCGCGCCTGCGAAGTTGCCTGTGTGATGGCGCACAACGGGGAGCAGCACGCGCTGAGCGAGCGCCATTTTCATCCCCGCATTACGGTCCTTACCTCTGGCTTGCGAAAAAGCCCAGTGACCTGCCACCACTGTGAAAATGCGCCCTGCGCGCAAAGCTGCCCGAACGGAGCCATCACGCAACACAGCGACAGCGTACAGGTCAATCAACAAAAATGCATTGGCTGTAAAGCCTGCGTGGTGGCCTGCCCGTTTGGCACGATGGACATGCTGATCACCCCGCTTGAAAACGACAGCGTAAAGGCCTCGGCGCACAAATGCGACCTCTGCCTGGAAAGGCCGCAAGGCCCGGCCTGCGTTGAAAACTGCCCGGCGGAGGTGCTTACGCTCGCCACCCCAGCCGTGCTGGATAAGCTGGTTAAACAGCGCCGACAGCGCAGCGCAAGGCTGGACGCGCTGCCGTGGCACAGCGAGGCGGTTCAATCAGCCCCTCCGCAAACCAAACGGCAACAGATGCAAAACACCCCGGCGCGCGGTGAGCCGGATAAGCTCAGCCCCGACGCGCGCGCCGGCCATTTTAACGAGATCTACTTGCCGTTTCGCCCGGAACAGGCGCAGCGCGAAGCATCCCGGTGCCTGAAATGTGGCGACCACAGCATTTGCGAGTGGACCTGCCCGCTGCATAACCATATTCCGCAGTGGATTGAGCGGATCAGGGCGGGGGATATCATCGGTGCGGCTGAGCTTTCTCACCAGACTAACTGTTTACCGGAAATTACCGGCCGCGTCTGTCCACAGGATCGATTATGTGAAGGCGCCTGCACCCTGCGGGATGCGTCAGGGGCGGTAACCATCGGTAATATCGAACGATATATCTCGGATCGGGCGCTGGCGATGGGCTGGACGCCGGACGTCAGCCACGTTACACCGGTCGGTAAGCGCGTCGCCATCATTGGTGCCGGTCCGGCAGGGCTGGCCTGTGCCGACGTACTGGTGCGCAGCGGCATCGGTGTGACGGTCTACGATCGCCATCCAGAAATCGGCGGATTGCTGACCTTTGGTATTCCGGCCTTCAAGCTGGATAAATCCCTGTTAGCGCGGCGCAGAGAGATATTCAGCGCGATGGGTATCCGCTTCGAGCTGAACTGCGAGGTGGGAAAAGACGTGTCGATGGCCCAACTGCAAAACGACTACGATGCCCTGTTCATCGGCGTAGGGACCTATCGTTCCATGAAAGCAGGTATCCCTCATGAAGACGCGCCGGGCGTGTACGACGCGCTGCCGTTTTTAGTGGCAAATACGCGGAATGTGATGGGCCTTGATCCTGCCGCAGACGAGCCGTTTATTGACACGCAGGGGTTAAACGTGGTGGTACTGGGCGGGGGCGATACGGCGATGGACTGCGTGCGCACCGCGCTGCGACATGGCGCGGCGAAAGTAACCTGCGCCTATCGGCGGGACGAGGCCAACATGCCGGGCTCAAAGAAAGAGGTTAAAAACGCGAAAGAAGAGGGCGCGGCCTTTGAATTTAATGTCCAGCCGGTTGAGCTCACGCTGGATGACGACGGGAAGGTCAAGGGTATCCGGATGCTGCGCACCCGTCTGGGCGAGCCGGATGCGCAGGGGCGGCGTCGTCCTGTCCCGGTGGCGGGCAGTGAGTTTGTCATGCCAGCGGATGCGGTGATCATGGCGTTTGGGTTTAATCCGCACGCCATGCCGTGGCTTCAGGCGCAGGGCGTTGAAACCGACGACTGGGGGCGCATCAGGGCCTCCGTGGAGAGCCGTTATCGCTACCAGACCTCGAATCCGCAGATTTTTGCTGGCGGTGATGCGGTACGTGGTGCGGATCTGGTGGTCACCGCGATGGCGGAAGGGCGCCATGCCGCGCAGGGGATCATGGACTGGCTTGGCGTGCCGCCGCGCAACATGCATTAACGCAGACGGGCGACAAAGCGGGCATCACGGCGTAGTATAAACAGACTCATTTTGCCGTGGAGCCCGTATGTCCCTGAACATTACCGTTATTAAAGACAAAATCCTTTCTGAAAATTACTTTGTCCTGCGTAACATCACTTACGATCTCACCCGTAAGAGCGGGGACGTCATTCGCCATAAACGCGAAGTCTACGACCGGGGCAATGGTGCAACCATTCTGCTGTATAACCGTGAAAAGCAAAGCGTGGTGCTGATCCGCCAGTTTCGCATCGCGACATGGGTCAATGGCAACGCGGACGGACGTCTGATTGAAACCTGTGCAGGTCTGCTGGACGACGATGAGCCGGAAGTGTGTATCCGCAAAGAAGCCATTGAAGAGACGGGCTTTGAGGTGGGGGCGGTGCAGAAAGTCTTTGAGCTGTTTATGTCCCCTGGCGGGGTTACCGAGCTGGTTCACTTCTTCATTGCGGAGTACACCGATGCCCAGCGCACGCACCGGGGCGGTGGCGTGGACGATGAAGACATTGAAGTGCTGGAAATGCCTTTCGCTCAGGCTGTCGACATGGTGAAAAGCGGCGAGATCCGCGACGGTAAAGCGGTGATCCTGTTGCAGTATCTGCAAACCAGCGGTTTGATGAATGCTGCGTCGGTAGCGTGATAAGTTGTATTTCAGATAAATCTATCCGATAAATCCGATTGAGCCAGCCCGCCCAGGGCACGAAGATACGCCCCAGATTGACCTATTCGTTTCCGGGGCTGTGCCGTTCATGCGCTACTGCGTTATTTTTCTCTTCTTCATTTGCGTGCTTCCCGCACCTTTGGTGTGGGCTGCGCCTGCGCAGCAGTCTTTTTCAGACTGGCAGGTGACCTGCAATAACCAGAATTTCTGCGTAGCGCGCAACACCGGCGAGCATCGCGGTCTGGTCATGACGCTGAGCCGCAGTGCGGGGGCAAAAACAGACGCCAGCCTGCGCATCGATCTCGGCGGTCTTTCGACGCCTCCGGTGAAAGAGCCTGACATTGCCCCGCGCCTGCTGCTCGACAATGTGCCGCTTCAGCTCACGTCGCAACACTGGCAGTTAACCCCCTGGCATCTTAAAACAGACGATACGGGCACCATCACCACGTTTCTGAAAACCATTCAGGAAGGGCAGGCGCTGACCCTGCGCGAGGGGAAGCAAACGATCTCTCTGGCCGGTCTGAAAGCGGCGCTGCTGTTTATTGATGCCCAGCAAAAACGCGTCGGAAGTGAAACGGCATGGATTAAAAAAGGGGATAGTCCACCGCTGAGCGTGCCGCCTGCGCCGGCATTAAAAAAGGTGGCAGTGGTGAACCCCACGCCAACGCCGCTGACGCATAACGAACTTAACGATCTGCTGGATTACGGTACCTGGCGCATGAACCACAGCCAGTGCTCCCTCGATCCGAACCGGCGTGAAGTGCGCGTGACCGCGTTGACCGATGACAAAGCGCTGATGATCATCAGCTGTGAGGCGGGGGCGTACAACACCGTCGATCTGGCGTGGCTGGTGTCGCGTAAAAAACCGTTTGCTGCCAGAAGCGTGAGATTGCGCCTGCCGTTTACCCCTTCCAGCCAGAGTAGCGACATGGAGCTGATGAATGCCAGCTTCGATGAAAAAACGCGCGAGCTGACCACGCTGGCACTGGGACGCGGGATTGGCGACTGTGGGATCCAGACCCGCTGGCGTTTTAACGGCCAGCGCTTCCGCCTGGTGCGCTACGCGGAAGAGCCAAGCTGCGATAACTGGAATGGGCCAGATGCCTGGCCCACGCTGTGGATCACAAGGTAGGGCGCTGTCGCTTACCCGGCCTACGTTTTACGATTTGTAGGCCCGGTAAGGCGTAGCCGACACCGGGCACGAAGACTGCACTACAGCACGCTCAGCGCCTTCTCCACCACATTCTCAACGGTAAAGCCGAAGTACGGGAACAGCTTATCGGCCGGGGCGGATTCACCATAACCCTTCATGCCGACAATCGCCCCTTTCAGACCCACATATTTGTACCAGTAGTCGGCAATGCCAGCTTCAACCGCCACGCGTGCCGCGACGTTTGAAGGCAGCACCGATTCGCGGTATGCCTCATCCTGGGCATCAAAGATATCCGTTGAAGGCAGGGAAACTACGCGCACCGCGTGACCCTCGGCGGTCAGTTTCTCGGCCGCTTTTACCGTGATTTCCACCTCTGAACCGGTGGCAATCAGGATCACGTCCGGTTTACCGCCGCTGTCTTTCAGGATGTACCCGCCGCGGGCGATATTTTTCACCTGCTCCGGCGTGCGCTCGATCTGCGCCAGGTTCTGGCGCGACAGGATCAGCGCTGTGGGTCCGTTATGGCGCTCTACGGCCAGCTTCCAGCCCACAGCCGCTTCAACCTGATCGCACGGACGCCAGGTACTGAAGTTTGGCGTCAGGCGCAGGCTCGCCAGCTGCTCTACCGCCTGGTGCGTCGGCCCATCTTCACCCAGTCCGATGGAGTCGTGGGTATACACCATGATTTGCCGCGCCTTCATCAGGGCCGCCATACGCGCCGCGTTACGGGCATATTCGACAAACATCAGGAAGGTGGCGGTGTACGGCACGAAGCCGCCGTGGTGGGCGATACCGTTGGCAATGGCGGTCATCCCGAACTCGCGCACGCCGTAGTGGATATAGTTCCCGGCAATGTCTTCCTTCAGGGATTTAGAGCCAGACCAGATGGTGAGGTTACTTGGCGCCAGATCCGCCGAGCCGCCCAGCAGTTCGGGCAGGACAGGGCCAATCGCGTTCAGGGTGTTTTGTGACGCCTTACGGGTGGCAATTTTCGCCGGGTTAGATTGCAGGTTTTCAATCAGCGCCTGAGTTTTCTCTTCCCAGTCTTCCGGCAGGCTACCGCTCATGCGGCGGTTAAATTCGGCCGCCAGCTCCGGATACGCTTTTTTGTAGGCAGCAAACTTCTCGTTCCAGGCCTGCTGCGCTTTTTCACCTGTTTCGCGAGCATCCCAGGCCCTGTAGATCTCTTTTGGGATCTCAAAGGCCGGGTGTTTCCAGCCCAGTTTCTGGCGGGTCAGCGCCACTTCCTCTTCACCCAGCGCCGCGCCGTGCGCCTCTTCTTTACCCGCTTTGTTCGGCGAGCCGAAGCCGATGGTGGTGCGGCAGACGATCAGGGACGGTTTGTCCTTTACGCTCTGCGCTTCCTGAATCGCTTTTTTCACCGCCTCAGGATCGTGACCGTCGATTTCGTGCACTACGTGCCAGTGATAGGCTTCAAAGCGTTTTGCCGTGTCGTCGGTAAACCAGCCCTCGGTTTCCCCGTCAATGGAGATACCGTTGTGATCGTAGAAGCCAATCAGCTTGCCCAGCCCCAGGGTGCCCGCCAGCGAGCAGACCTCGTGGGAGATCCCCTCCATCAGGCAGCCATCACCCATAAAGACATAGGTGTAGTGATCGACAATCTCGTGGTCGGGCTGGTTGAACTGCGCGGCCAGCGTACGCTCTGCAATCGCCAGGCCGACGGCATTCGCCAGCCCCTGGCCCAGCGGGCCGGTAGTAGTTTCAACACCCGGCGTATAGCCGATCTCCGGGTGGCCCGGCGTTTTGGAGTGCAGCTGGCGGAAGTTTTTTAACTCCTCAAGCGGCAGGTCGTAGCCGGAGAGGTGCAGCAGGCTGTAGAGCAGCATCGAGGCGTGACCGTTGGAGAGAATAAAACGGTCGCGATCGTACCAGGTCGGATCGGTCGGGTTGTGCTTCAGGAAGTCGTTCCACAGCACTTCGGCAATATCAGCCATACCCATGGGGGCGCCAGGGTGGCCGGAATTGGCTTTTTGTACGGCATCCATGCTGAGGGCGCGAATGGCGTTGGCGAGCTCTTTACGGGACATAGTTCACTCCGTGGCAAGGTTAAAGTTTGGCGGCGAGAAGATCTTCGAGTTTGCGCTGGTCGACGGCGAACTGGCGGATGCCATCTGCCAGTTTTTCCACGGCCATCGGATCCTGATTGTGCTCCCAGCGGAATTCCGCTTCGGTCATGGGTTTCGGTTTTGGCAGAACGGTAGAGGTCGGTACCAGCTTGCGGATCACCGTCTCTTCACTCTCCTGAAGCTTTTTCAGCAGGTCAGGAGAGATGGTCAGACGGTCACAGCCCGCGAGCGCCAGGATCTGCTCGGTGCGGCGGAAGCTGGCCCCCATCACGATGGTCTCGTAGCGATGCTGCTTGTAATAATCGTAGATATTACGCACCGATTTTACGCCAGGATCTTCTTCCACCACGTACGGATCCATTGGCTGTTTCGCCTGATACCAGTCGTAGATACGCCCGACAAACGGTGAAATCAGGAACACGCCCGCTTCGGCGCAGGCACGCGCCTGGGCGAAGGAGAACAGTAGCGTCAGGTTGCAGTGGATCCCCTCTTTCTCCAGCACTTCCGCCGCGCGGATGCCTTCCCAGGTAGACGCAAGCTTGATCAGAATGCGTGACTTATCGATTCCCTGCTCCTGGTAGAGTTCCACTATGCGGCGGGCCTTGTTGATGCTCTTTTCCTGGTCAAACGAGAGGCGGGCGTCCACTTCGGTAGAGACGCGTCCCGGTATGCTTTTAAGAATTTCCGCACCGATATTGACCGCCAGCTTGTCGCTGGCTTCGGCGACCTGATGTTCCTGCGTTTTCCCGCGCTGTTTGCCGTAGGCAAGGGCGTCATCAATCAGATGACTAAAGTGCGCAAGACCGGCCGCCTTGAGCAGCAGAGAGGGATTGGTGGTCGCGTCTTCCGGCTGGTAGTGACGAATCGACTCGATGTCGCCGCTGTCTGCAACCACGGTGGTAAATTGTTTGATGCCGTCTAGCTGGTTCATAATTACTCCTTGGAAATAAAAGAGTTAGTCGAGTGCGTTAGTTCACACTTCTGAGAAAATCATGATGGACTTAACAAAAAAGCATAGCAGACGGGGGAGGCATTGCTTTCTGAGACGGGTAACATGGCTGTTATAAATTGATAACAATTTTTATTCTGCAATGGTGAGAGTTTGGCAGCCTTCAAAGTTTAGGAGCCTGCCTGCGGCGATACTATGCGGCACACCAGGGTGTGCATAGGAACGTCGACATCACCCTTTTTGACCGAAACGTGAAAGGAATAACAAGATGGATGATCAGTTAAAACAAAGCGCTCTCGATTTTCACGAGTTTCCTGTTCCGGGTAAAATCCAGGTATCCCCGACCAAACCGCTGGCGACTCAGCGCGATCTGGCGCTGGCCTACTCGCCGGGCGTGGCTGCTCCGTGTCTGGAAATCGAAAAAGATCCGCTGGCAGCGTACAAATACACTGCGCGCGGTAACCTGGTGGCCGTTATCTCTAACGGTACGGCGGTGCTGGGGTTAGGGAACATCGGTGCGCTGGCTGGTAAGCCGGTGATGGAAGGGAAAGGCGTTCTGTTTAAGAAATTTGCCGGTATCGACGTCTTCGATATCGAAGTGGACGAACTGGATCCGGATAAATTCATCAACGTGGTGGCGGCGCTGGAGCCGACCTTCGGCGGCATCAACCTGGAAGACATCAAAGCGCCGGAATGTTTCTATATCGAGCAGAAGCTGCGCGAGCGTATGAACATTCCCGTGTTCCATGACGACCAGCACGGCACGGCGATTATCAGTACCGCCGCCATTCTGAACGGCCTGCGCGTGGTGGAGAAAAATCTCTCCGACGTGCGCATGGTGGTCTCCGGCGCAGGCGCCGCGGCCATCGCCTGTATGAACCTGCTGGTGGCGCTGGGCATGCAGAAGCACAATATTGTGGTCTGCGACTCCAAGGGCGTGATCTACAAAGACCGCGAGCCAAACATGGCGGAAACCAAGGCGGCCTATGCGGTGGAAGACGACGGCAAGCGCACGCTTGAAGACGTGATTGACGGTGCTGACATTTTCCTCGGCTGTTCAGGCCCGAAAGTGCTGACCCAGGAGATGGTGCAGAAGATGGCGCGCGCGCCAATGATCCTGGCCCTGGCGAACCCGGAGCCGGAAATTCTGCCGCCGCTGGCGAAGGCGGTGCGTGAAGACGCTATCATCTGCACCGGACGTTCGGACTACCCGAACCAGGTGAACAACGTGCTCTGCTTCCCGTTCATCTTCCGCGGGGCGCTGGACGTCGGCGCCACGGCGATCAACGAAGAGATGAAGCTGGCTGCCGTTCATGCTATCGCAGAGCTGGCGCACGCCGAGCAGAGCGAAGTGGTGGCCTCCGCCTACGGCGATCAGGATCTGAGCTTCGGCCCCGACTACATCATCCCTAAACCATTTGACCCGCGTCTGATCGTGAAGATCGCGCCAGCGGTGGCCAAAGCGGCGATGGACTCCGGCGTGGCGACGCGTCCGATTCAGGATTTCGACGCCTACGTCGATAAGCTCACCGAGTTCGTTTACAAAACCAACCTGTTTATGAAGCCGATCTTCTCCCAGGCGCGCGCCGACGCGAAGCGCGTGGTGCTGGCGGAAGGGGAAGAGGCGCGCGTGCTGCATGCCACGCAGGAGCTGATCACCTTAGGGCTGGCGAAACCGATCCTGATTGGTCGTCCGAGCGTGATCGAGATGCGTATTCAGAAGCTCGGCCTGCAAATAAAGCCGGGCGTGGACTTTGAGATCGTTAACAACGAATCCGATCCGCGCTTCAAAGAGTACTGGAACGAATACTATTCGATCATGAAGCGTCGCGGGATCACCCAGGAGCAGGCGCAGCGGGCGGTGATCAGCAACACCACGGTGATCGGCGCGATCATGGTTCATCGCGGTGAGGCGGATGCGCTGATCTGCGGCACCATCGGCGAGTACCATGAGCATTTCAGCGTGGTACAGGAGATCTTCGGCTATCGCGAGGGCGTCCATACTGCCGGCGCAATGAACGCGCTGCTGCTGCCAAGCGGTAACACCTTTATCGCCGATACCTACGTCAACGACGATCCCTCCCCGGACGAACTGGCGGAAATCACCGTGATGGCGGCGGAAACCGTGCGCCGCTTTGGTATCGAGCCGAAAGTGGCGCTGCTGTCGCACTCAAACTTCGGGTCATCCAAATCCGCGGCGGCGTGCAAAATGCGCCAGACGCTGGACCTGGTGCGCGAGCGTGCGCCGGAGCTGATGATCGACGGCGAGATGCACGGCGACGCCGCGCTGGTGGAGAGTATTCGTAATGAACGTATGCCGGACAGTCCGCTGAAAGGCTCGGCGAACGTGCTGATTATGCCGAACGTGGAAGCGGCGCGTATCAGCTACAACCTGCTGCGCGTGTCGAGTTCTGAAGGGGTGACCGTAGGGCCAGTGCTGATGGGGGTGTCAAAACCGGTGCATGTGTTAACGCCGATTGCCTCCGTGCGTCGTATCGTCAACATGGTGGCGCTGGCGGTGGTTGAGGCGCAGACGCAGCCGCTGTAATTGATTGCCCTCGCCCCTCACCCTAACCCTCTCCCCATAGGGGAGAGGGGACTGCTCTGAGCCGTCTTTTCACCCTCGCCCCTTTGGGGAGAGGGCCGGGGTGAGGGGTAAGGGTTAAACCCAGTCCCGAACCTTAATAAACTCACTCAAGGCAGCCTCCGGGCTGCCTTCTTTTGGCGCGTAGCTGTACTCCCAGCGCACCAGCGGCGGCATCGACATCAGAATCGACTCCGTGCGTCCGCCGGTCTGCAGGCCGAACAGCGTCCCGCGATCCCACACCAGGTTGAACTCCACGTACCGCCCGCGACGATAAAGCTGGAACTCACGCTCGCGCACGCCGTAGTCGGTGTCTTTGCGGCGTTCGACAATCGGAAGATAGGCGTCGGTAAAGCCTTCACCCACCGCGCGCATAAAGCTGAACGCGGTATCAAAATCCGGGGTATTGAGATCGTCAAAGAACAGCCCGCCGATGCCGCGCTGCTCGTCGCGGTGCTTCAGATAAAAATAGTCATCGCACCACTTTTTGTATTTCGGGTAAACGTCTTCGCCAAACGGCAGACAGAGGTCGCGCGCGGTGGTGTGCCAGTGCACGGCGTCCTCTTCGAAGCCATAGTAAGGCGTTAAGTCGAAACCGCCGCCAAACCACCAGACCGGATCGGCTCCCGGTTTTTCCGCGATGAAAAAGCGCACGTTGGCGTGGCTGGTTGGCACAAACGGGTTATGCGGATGCACCACCAGCGAGACGCCCATGGCCTCGAAGCTGCGGCCCGCCAGTTCAGGCCGATGCGCCGTGGCGGACGCTGGCATTGCATCACCGTGGACGTGGGAGAAGTTGACCCCGGCCTGTTCAAAAATACCGCCGTTACGCAGCACGCGGCTGCGCCCGCCGCCGCCCGCTTCGCGCTGCCAGGTGTCTTCATGGAATTCACCGCCGTCTGCGGCGGTCAGTTTCTGGCAAATCGCGTCCTGGAGCTGCATCAGGAAAGTTTTGACCAGCTGTGCATTCGGTTTCATCAACGTTTCCTGGAGTGCGCTTTTTGATTATCGAACCAGTTGAAATAACTGATGACCCCGGAGGCGATGGCGTTCGCGATCTTCTGACGAAACGCCTTAGTGCCGAGTAAACGCTCTTCTTCCGGGTTGGTAATGAACGAGGTTTCCACCAGCACGGACGGAATAGACGGTGACTTCAGCACCACAAACGCGGCCTGCTCGGTGCTTTTACTGTGCAGACGGTGCACGGGCTTAATACGTTTGAGGATATGCGAGCCGAGCGTCAGGCTGTTTTTGATGGTATCGGTCTGCACGAGATCAAACAGAACCTGCTGTAACAGATGGTCTTTGTCGGTGGCTTTTTTCCCGGCCACTTCATCCGCCCGGTTTTCGCGATCGGAGAGGTATTTCGCCATGGCGCTACTGGCGCCACGGTTGGAGAGCGCAAATACCGAGGCGCCTGCGGCGGAAGGGTTTGTGAAGCCATCCGCGTGAATGGACATAAACAGATCTGCGCCGTGCTTGTGGGCAATCTCCACGCGATCGTACAGCGGGATAAACGTGTCGCCCGTGCGCGTCAGGCGGGCGTCAATACCGTTACTGCGTAAAATTGCGCGTACATTTTTTGCAATTGCCAGCACGACGTGTTTTTCTTTCGACCCGTTTCGGCCAATGGCGCCGGTGTCGATCCCGCCGTGGCCAGGATCGAGCATGACCAGACGCTTTGCGCCAGCTTTTTTGGTTTTCGGCTTGCTGTGTCCGTTACTGGTTTTAAGCGTGCTCTCTTCTTTTGCCTGAGCCTGCTTTGCGATACCCGATAACGTTAAGGCCGCCAGCCCCGCTTTGAGAACCTGACGACGCGATGTGAGTGCTTTTAATGGTTTGAATGTGCTCATGCGGCCTGAATTGTAAAAATTGGGGTCCTGGTGTTATATCGTATCGTGTTTCCCGTTACGACAGTCCTTATTGAGAATTGTTTTACTTTTCATTTCAATACGTGACAAAGTGACATTATGCCAAATTTTGGCGAGTTTTTCCCCGGTTATTGGCTAAACGCCCTGTTCACGCCATAATCACTGTTTTTAAACCCGAAAAGGCGGTTAATACCATGGAGATACGCGTTTTTCGCCAGGAAGATTTCGAAGAGGTGATCACCCTTTGGGAGCGCTGCGATCTGCTGCGTCCGTGGAACGATCCGGAAATGGACATCGAACGGAAGGTGAATCACGACGTCAGTCTGTTTCTGGTCGCTGAGGTCAACGGCGAAGTGGTCGGGACGGTGATGGGTGGGTACGACGGCCACCGCGGCTCGGCCTACTATCTGGGCGTGCACCCGGAATACCGCGCGCGCGGCATCGCCAACGCGCTGCTTAACCGTCTGGAAAAGAAACTGATCGCCCGTGGCTGCCCGAAAATCCAGATTATGGTCCGGGAAGATAACGACGTGGTGCTGGGCATGTATGAACGTCTGGGCTACGAGCACGCGGATGTACTGACGCTGGGTAAGCGCCTGATCGAAGATGAAGAGTACTGAGTTCCACCCTGGCGACTACGACGTTCACGGTCGTCTGCGTCTGCCTTTTTTGTTCTGGTGCGTTCTGCTGTTGCAGGCCCGCACCTGGGTGCTGTTCGTGATGGCTGGCGCGTCGCGCGGGCAGGGCGATACGTTACTGAATCTCTTTTATCCCGATCACGATGCGTTCTGGCTGGGGTTACTGCCGGGCGTACCGGCGGTCCTGGCGTTTCTGTGCAGCGGACGGCGGCAAGCCATTCCGCGCTTCTGGCACGCGCTTCGCTGGCTGTTGATCCTGGCGCAGTTTGTGCTTCTGGTCTGGCAACCCTTGCTCTGGCTGTACGGCGAGCCGCTTTCGGGTATCGGGATTGCACTGGTGGTGGCGGATATCGTCGCGCTGCTGTGGCTGGTCACGAATCCCCGTTTACGCGCCTGTTTTACGCAAGAGCCAGATTAAAACGGCACTTTTTGTCGATACTGCACTCCAACAAGCGTTGATTTACTACGTAAGGACGTCTCAATGAAATCGCTGCGTTTACTTTTATGCGCTCTCCCGCTGGCGTTAACCGGCTGTTCCACGCTCTCATCCATCAACTGGTCTGCGGCCTATCCGTGGAACTGGTTTGGATCCTCAATGGAAGTGACCGAGCAGGGCGTGGGCAAAATCACCGCCTCGACGGCGCTGGATCAGGATGCCATTCAGGATGCCATCGGCAGTGATTATCGCCTGCGCAGCGGCATGAAAACCGAGAACGGCAACATCGTGCGCTATTTCGAAGCGTTGAAAGATGACAAAGTGGCAATGGTCATCAACGGCGATAAAGGTACGGTCAACCGCATTGCGGTGATGGATGAAGAGATCCCGACCTCAGGTGGCGTGATGGTGGGAACGCCGTTTGGCGAACTCTATCAGAAAGCGTTTGGCCACTGTGCCAGTGTGCCATCGGAGGAGAGTGTGGCGGTCGAGTGTAAGGCCGACGGCAGCCAGCATATTAGCTATGTGTTCAGCGGCACCTGGAACGGTCCGGAAGGGTTAATGCCGTCTGACGACACCCTGAAAAAGTGGAAAGTGAGCAAAATTATCTGGCAGCAGTAATTTGCGCCTGAGCAAGCCGCCTCGCTGAAATCCGGGTATAATAGCCGCCATCAATGCCACGCTGTCGTGGCATCTTTATTTCTTCAGGAGGAGCGATGTCTCAGGTTCAGAGTGGCATTTTGCCAGAACATTGCCGGGCGGCGATTTGGATTGAAGCCAACGTCAAAGGGGACGTGGATGCCCTGCGCGCGGCCAGCAAAGTTTTCGTTGATAAACTGGCCACCTTCCAGGCCAAATTCCCCGAAGCCCATCTGGGCGCGGTGGTTGCCTTTGGCAGCACCGTCTGGCGTCATCTGAGCGGCGGCGAAGGCGCAGAAGAGCTGAAAGACTTTATTCCTTATGGCAAAGGTCTTGCGCCCGCCACCCAGTATGACGTTCTGATCCATATCCTCTCCCTGCGTCACGACGTGAACTTTTCTGTCGCTCAGGCTGCGATTGAGGCCTTTGGTGACAGTATCGACGTGCAGGAAGAGATCCACGGTTTCCGCTGGGTGGAAGAGCGCGATTTGAGCGGCTTCGTCGACGGCACCGAAAACCCGGCCGGGGAAGAGACGCGTCGCGAGGTGGCTGTAATCAAGGATGGCGTGGACGCGGGCGGCAGCTATGTGTTCGTCCAGCGCTGGGAGCATAACCTCAGGCAGCTTAACCGCATGAGCGTGCATGACCAGGAGATGATGATTGGCCGTACCAAAGATGCCAATGAAGAGATTGACGGCGATGCGCGTCCGGTCACTTCCCACCTGTCCCGCGTTGACCTTAAAGAAGACGGTAAGGGGCTGAAGATTGTTCGCCAGAGCCTGCCGTACGGCACCGCGAGCGGTACGCACGGCCTGTACTTCTGCGCTTACTGCGCACGCCTCTACAACATCGAACAGCAGCTGCTGAGCATGTTTGGCGATACCGACGGTAAGCGTGACGCCATGCTGCGCTTCACCCGCCCGGTGACCGGCGGCTACTACTTTGCGCCGTCCGTTGAGCGCCTGCTGGCGTTGTAAATCGCTCTCCATTCGTAGGCCGGGTAAGCGTGAGCGCCACCCGGCAATTTCTCCCGCACCTCTTATTCCCTTTTCTGCTTCTAAATCACCAAACGGTATATAAAACCGTTACTCCTTTAGACTCCGTTATAAATATTATGACTATAAGATAGTCATCACATTTATAAGGGTGCGCAATGGCCGTTACTGTACTGAAAAAAGGATCGCTGGCACTGGCAGGTTTACTGCTGGTGGCGCAGGCGCAGGCAACCGAGTTGCTGAACAGTTCTTATGATGTTTCGCGCGAGCTGTTTGCCGCCCTTAATCCCGGATTTGAACAGCAGTGGGCGAAAGAGAACAACGGCGACAAGCTGACCATCAAGCAGTCGCACGCTGGCTCATCCAAGCAGGCGCTGGCCATTTTACAGGGGCTGAAAGCGGACGTGGTGACCTACAACCAGGTCACGGACGTGCAGATCCTGCACGACAAAGGCAAACTGATCCCGGCGAACTGGCAAAGCCGCCTGCCGAACAACAGTTCGCCATTTTACTCCACCATGGGCTTCCTGGTGCGCAAGGGCAACCCGAAGAACATCCACGACTGGAACGACCTGGTGCGTTCAGACGTAAAGCTGATCTTCCCGAATCCGAAAACCTCCGGCAACGCACGTTACACCTATCTGGCGGCGTGGGGCGCGGCGGACAAAGCTGACGGTAACGATAAAGCGAAAACCGAACAGTTTATGACCCAGTTCCTGAAAAACGTTGAGGTGTTTGATACCGGCGGTCGTGGCGCAACCACCACCTTCGCCGAGCGCGGGCTGGGCGACGTACTGATCAGCTTTGAATCCGAAGTGAACAATATTCGTAAACAGTACGAAGCGCAGGGCTTCGAAGTGGTTATCCCGAAAACGAACATTCTGGCCGAGTTCCCGGTGGCGTGGGTGGATAAAAACGTTAAGGCTAACGGCACAGAAAAGGCGGCGAAAGCCTACCTGAACTATCTGTACAGCCCGCAGGCGCAAACCGTTATCACCGACTACTACTACCGTGTCAACAACCCGGACGTGATGAGCAAGCTGAAAGACAAATTCCCGCAGACCGAGCTGTTCCGCGTGGAAGATCATTTCGGCGCCTGGCCTGAGGTCATGAAAACGCATTTTGTCAGCGGCGGTGAGTTGGACAAACTGCTGGCAGCGGGGCGTAAGTAATGTTTGCAGTATCCTCCAGACGTGTGCTGCCGGGCTTTACCTTAAGCCTCGGGACCAGCCTGCTGTTCGTCTGTCTGATTTTGTTATTACCGCTCAGCGCGCTGGTGATGCAGCTCGCTGAGATGAGCTGGTCCCAGTACTGGGAAGTGATTACTAACCCGCAGGTGGTGGCGGCCTACAAGGTCACCCTGCTGTCTGCGTTCGTGGCCTCGATTTTTAACGGCGTGTTTGGCCTGCTGATGGCGTGGATCTTAACTCGCTATCGCTTCCCGGGCCGCACCCTGCTCGACGCGCTGATGGATCTGCCGTTTGCCCTGCCGACGGCGGTTGCCGGTTTGACGCTGGCGTCGCTGTTTTCCGTGAACGGCTTTTACGGTGAGTGGCTGGCGAAGTTTGATATCAAAGTGACCTATACCTGGCTCGGTATCGCGGTGGCCATGGCCTTTACCAGCATCCCGTTTGTGGTACGTACCGTGCAGCCGGTGCTGGAAGAGTTAGGACCCGAATACGAAGAGGCCGCAGAAACGCTCGGCGCCACGCGCTGGCAGAGTTTTCGCAAGGTCGTGCTGCCGGAACTCTCTCCGGCGTTGCTGGCGGGTATCGCGCTCTCCTTTACCCGCAGCCTCGGTGAATTTGGCGCGGTCATTTTTATCGCCGGGAACATCGCGTGGAAAACCGAAGTGACCTCGCTGATGATTTTTGTCCGTTTGCAGGAGTTTGATTATCCGGCCGCGAGTGCGATTGCCTCGGTGATCCTTGCCGCGTCGCTGCTACTGCTGTTCTCGATTAACACTCTGCAAAGTCGCTTTGGTCGACGTGTGGTAGGTCACTGATGGCGGAAGTTACGCAATTGAAGCGCTATGACGCGCCCCGCATCAACTGGGGCAAATGGTTTCTGATTGGTACCGGCGTGCTGGTCTCCGCATTCATTCTCGTCGTGCCGATGGTGTACATCTTCGTTCAGGCCTTCAGCAAAGGGATTATGCCCGCGCTGCAAAACCTGGCCGATCCGGACATGCTCCACGCCATCTGGCTGACGGTCATGATTGCCCTGATCACCGTCCCGGTGAATCTGGTGTTTGGCGTATTGCTGGCCTGGCTGGTAACGCGCTTTAACTTCCCGGGGCGTCAGCTGCTGCTGACCCTGCTGGATATCCCGTTTGCGGTGTCACCGGTGGTGGCGGGTCTGGTTTATCTGCTCTTCTACGGTTCCAATGGCCCGCTGGGCGGCTGGCTGGATGAACACGACCTGCAGATCATGTTCGCCTGGCCCGGGATGGTGCTGGTGACCGTCTTTGTCACCTGTCCGTTCGTGGTACGCGAGCTGGTGCCGGTGATGCTCAGCCAGGGCAGCCATGAAGATGAAGCCGCGGTGCTGCTCGGCGCTTCCGGCTGGCAGATGTTCCGCCGCGTCACGCTGCCGAATATCCGCTGGGCACTGCTTTACGGCGTGGTACTGACCAACGCCCGTGCGATCGGTGAGTTTGGCGCGGTGTCGGTGGTATCCGGCTCGATTCGCGGCGAAACCCTGTCGCTGCCGTTACAGATTGAATTACTGGAACAGGACTACAACACCGTCGGTTCCTTTACTGCCGCAGCGTTACTGACGCTGATGGCGATTTTGACCCTGTTTTTGAAGAGTGTGGTGCAGTGGCGTTTAGAGAATCAGGAAAAACGTCAGCATCAGGAGGGAAATCATGAGCATTGAGATTGCCAATATTAAGAAGTCTTTTGGTCGCACCCAGGTGCTGAATGATATCTCGCTGGATATCCCTTCCGGACAAATGGTGGCGCTGCTGGGGCCGTCTGGCTCCGGTAAAACCACGCTGCTGCGTATTATCGCCGGGCTTGAGCACCAGACCAGCGGACATATCCGCTTCCACGGTACGGACGTAAGCCGTTTGCATGCCCGCGACCGTAAAGTGGGTTTTGTATTCCAGCACTACGCCCTGTTCCGCCACATGACGGTATTCGACAACATCGCGTTTGGTTTGACCGTACTGCCGCGTCGTGAGCGTCCGAATGCGGCCGCCATCAAAGCGAAAGTGACCAAACTGCTGGAGATGGTGCAGCTGGCTCATCTGGCGGACCGCTTCCCGGCACAGCTTTCTGGCGGGCAGAAACAGCGCGTGGCGCTGGCGCGTGCGTTAGCCGTGGAACCGCAAATCCTGCTGCTGGACGAACCGTTTGGCGCGCTGGATGCGCAGGTGCGTAAAGAGCTCCGCCGCTGGCTGCGTCAGCTTCATGAGGAACTCCAGTTCACCAGCGTTTTCGTGACCCACGATCAGGAAGAGGCGATGGAAGTAGCCGACCGCGTGGTGGTGATGAGTCAGGGCAACATTGAGCAGGTTGACGAGCCAGAGCAACTCTGGCGTGAACCGGCGACCCGCTTTGTGCTGGAGTTTATGGGGGAAGTAAACCGCCTTCAGGGTACTATTCGCGGCGGTCAGTTCCACGTTGGCGCGCACCGCTGGCCGCTGGGGTATACCTCCGCGCACCAGGGACCGGTGGATCTGTTCCTGCGCCCGTGGGAAGTGGACGTCAGCCGCCGTACCAGCCTGGACTCACCGCTTCCGGTGCAGGTGCTGGAAGCTAGCCCTAAAGGTCACTACACCCAATTAGTGGTACAGCCCCTGGGCTGGTACACCGAGCCGCTGACCGTGGTTATGCGTGACGACGAGCCGCCGCACCGGGGGGAACGCCTGTTTGTGGGGCTGCAACACGCGCGCATTTATCATGGCAACGAGCGCATCGAGACGCGCGAGGATATTGCTCTGGCGGAGTCAGCCTGATAGGTTATTGAGTATGTTTTTCGCCCGGTGGCGTGATGCTTACCGGGCTTTTTATTGAGTAAAAATCGTGAATACACTCGAACACACCATCGGCAACACCCCTCTGGTCAAACTTCAGCGCATGGGGTGTGACAACGGCAGCGAAATCTGGGTCAAACTTGAAGGCAATAACCCGGCGGGGTCGGTGAAAGACCGGGCGGCGCTGTCGATGATTGTTCAGGCCGAAAAGCGCGGCGAAATAAAGCCCGGCGACGTGCTGATCGAAGCCACCAGCGGTAACACCGGTATCGCACTGGCGATGATAGCCGCCCTGAAAGGCTATCGTATGACGCTGCTGATGCCGGATAACATGAGCCAGGAGCGCCGTGCCGCCATGCGTGCCTACGGGGCCGAGCTGATTCTGGTGAGCAAAGAGCAGGGGATGGAAGGGGCGCGAGATTTAGCGTTAGCGATGGCGGAGCGCGGGGAAGGCAAGCTGCTCGACCAGTTTAATAACCCGGACAACCCGTACGCGCACTACACCACCACCGGCCCGGAAATCTGGCAGCAAACCGGCGGGCGCATCACCCACTTTGTCTCCAGCATGGGGACCACGGGCACGATCACCGGTGTGTCACGTTTTCTGCGCGAGCAGGAGCAGCCGGTGACGATTGTCGGCCTCCAGCCGGAAGAGGGAAGCAGTATTCCGGGCATTCGCCGCTGGCCCGCGGAGTATATGCCGGGCATCTTTAATGCGCAGCTTGTGGACCAGGTGCTGGATATTCATCAGCGCGAGGCGGAAAATACCATGCGTGAGCTGGCCGTGCGTGAAGGCATCTTCTGCGGCGTCAGTTCGGGTGGCGCGGTAGCGGGGGCGATTCGGGTGGCTAAGGCAAACCCGGGTGCAGTAGTGGTAGCGATTATTTGCGATCGCGGCGATCGCTACCTGTCGACCGGCGTCTTTGGTGAAGAGAGTTATTCGCAGGGGGCGGGGATTTAAGCGTCATGGAGATGATTTTATTCCGGGATAACACCCGGGCGCAGCAAACCGATATTGTCGCCGTTCAGTCGCAGGTGGTGTACGGCAGTGTGGGAAACAGCATCGCGGTGCCAAATATTCGCACCCATCGACTGAACGTTACCGCCGTGCCGACGGTGCTGTTCAGCAATACGCCACACTACGACACCTTCTACGGCGGGGTGATCCCGGACGAGTGGTTCAGCGGCTACCTGAAGGCGCTGGAAGAGCGCGAGATCCTGCGCGAGCTTAAAGCAGTCACTACCGGCTATATGGGCAGCGCCAGCCAGATCGTGCTGCTGGCGCAGTGGCTGAAGGCGATCAAAGTGCAACATCCCGATCTGCTGGTGCTGGTCGACCCGGTAATCGGAGACATCGACAGCGGGATGTACGTGAAGCCGGATATTCCTGAAGCCTACCGTGAGCACCTGCTCCCGCTGGCCCAGGGCATTACGCCCAACGTGTTTGAGCTGGAAGTGCTGAGCGGCAAACCGTGCCGTACGCCGGAGAGCGCCATTGCCGCCGCGCAGGGACTGCTGTCTGACACGCTTAAATGGGTGGCGATCACCAGCGCGCCAGTGGCTGACGATCCGCAAAATATCCACGTCGTGCTGGTGAGCGAGGAGGGCGTTACCGTAAGCGCACACCCGCGCGTTGAGACGGACCTGAAAGGGACGGGGGATCTGTTCTGTTCGGAGCTGGTGAGCGGTATCGTCGGCGGTAAAACCGTGGCCGACGCCATTCGCATGGCGGGCGACAGGGTGACTGACGTGATGATCTATACGCAGTCGAAAGGCTACGACGAGCTTATTCTGCCTGCATAAACAAAAATGGCGCCCGAAGGCGCCATTTTACCGTGCGGCAAGAATTACTTCTTGATGCGGATAACCGGGGTTTCACCCACGGTAACGCTGCCAGACAGTTTGATCAGCTCTTTGATTTCGTCCATGTTGGAGATAACAACCGGAGTCAGGGTAGACTTCGCTTTTTCTTCCAGCAGTGGCAGATCGAATTCAATTACAGGGTCGCCAACTTTAACACGCTGGCCTTCTTCCGCGATACGTTTGAAGCCTTCGCCTTTCAGTTCAACGGTGTCGATACCGAAGTGAACGAACAGTTCGATACCGCTATCGGATTCGATAGAGAACGCATGGTTGGTTTCAAAAATCTTACCAATGGTACCGTCAACTGGAGCAACCATTTTGTTGCCAGTTGGTTTGATAGCAATGCCATCACCAACGATTTTCTCAGCAAACACTACATCCGGCACGTCTTCGATATTGACGATCTCGCCGGAGAGCGGAGCAACAATCTCAATAGTTCCGGAGTCGCTATTGCTTTTGTCACCGAACAGTTTACTAAATAAACCCATTAGACTTATCTCCTAAGCAGTAATTTGGGCCGCATCTCGTGGATTAGCAGATTGTTTTTTCTTCAATGAACTTGTTAACCAGCGTCATTAACTCGTCCGTTGTCGGTTGAGCAAGAGCCTGCTCTGCTAATACCTTCGCATCTTCGAAGTTCGTGTTACGGATAATCTTCTTGATGCGCGGGATGGAAATGGCGCTCATAGAGAATTCGTCCAGACCCATACCCAGCAACAGAAGTGTAGCACGTTCGTCGCCTGCAAGCTCACCACACATGCCAGTCCATTTACCTTCTGCATGAGAAGCATCAATAACTTGCTTGATCAAATTCAGTACAGACGGCGACATTGGCTGGTAGAGATGTGAAATCATATCATTACCACGGTCAACTGCCAGGGTGTACTGCGTTAAATCATTGGTACCGATACTAAAGAAATCAACTTCTTTGGCTAAATGACGTGCAATGGTCGCGGCTGCCGGTGTTTCCACCATCACGCCGATCTCGATTGACTCGTCAAATGCTTTACCTTCGTCACGCAGTTCCTGCTTGTAGATTTCAATCTCTTTCTTCAGTGCACGCACTTCTTCAACAGAGATGATCATCGGGAACATGATGCGCAGCTTACCGAAAGCGGATGCACGCAGGATAGCGCGAACCTGGTCACGCAGGATCTCTTTGCGATCCATGGCGATACGTACGGCACGCCAGCCCAGGAACGGGTTCTCTTCTTTCGGGAAGTTCATGTACGGCAGCTCTTTGTCGCCACCGATATCCATGGTGCGGACGATAACGGCCTGCGAGCCGCACGCTTCCGCAACCGCTTTGTACGCTGCAAACTGCTCTTCTTCCGTTGGCAGGGCGTCGCGGTCCATGAACAGGAATTCAGTACGATACAGACCTACACCTTCCGCACCGTTGCGCTCAGCGCCGTCAACGTCACGTACGGTACCGATGTTAGCGCACACTTCAACCTGATGGCCGTCCAACGTGATGGCTGGCAGATCTTTCAGTTTAGCGAGTTCCGCTTTCTCGGTAGCAACCTGCTCCTGAACGGAACGCAGCTGCTCGATCACATCGTTAGTTGGGTTGACGTAAACCACGTTGTTTACGGCATCCAGAATCAGATAGTCGTCGTTTTTCACCTGGGAGGTGACGCTACCGGTACCCACGATGGCTGGCAGCTCCAGAGAACGCGCCATGATAGAGGTGTGGGAGGTACGTCCACCTGCATCAGTAATGAAACCCAGCACCTTGTTCAGGTTCAGCTGTGCGGTTTCAGACGGGGTCAGGTCAGCGGCAACCAGGATGACTTCGTCCTGAATCGCGCTCAGATCGATGATGGCCAGACCCAGGATGTTGCGCAGCAGGCGCTTACCGATGTCACGTACGTCAGCCGCACGCTCTTTCAGGTATTCATCGTCCAGCTCTTCCAGGGCAGTTGCCTGACCTTCGATAACTTCATGCGCAGCCGCGTCGGCCGTCATGCCTTTATCTTTAATCAGGGCTATGATTTCCTGCTCCAGCTCCTCATCTTCGAGCAGCATAATGTGCCCTTCGAAGATGGCTTCTTTTTCTTCACCGAAAGTTTCGCCAGCTTTAGTTTTAATCGCTTCCAGTTGCGCAGATGCCTTGGCACGACCGCTCAGAAAACGTTCAACTTCCTGATCAACCTTGTCGGCAGAAATTTTTTTCCGGTCAATGACGATTTCGTCTTCTTTCAGCAGCAATGCTTTGCCGAAAGCGATACCCGGGGATGCTAAAATGCCTGAAATCATAACCCTACCTTACTTGTGACTGATATTGAAAAGAACCCGGTAAACTTACTCGAGTTCAGCCATCAGCTTAACCAGATGCTCAACTGCTTTCTGCTCGTCTTCACCTTCAGCGGAGATGGTAACAACGGTACCCTGAGTCAGACCCAGAGTTTGCAGCTTGAACAGGCTTTTTGCGCTAGCGCTTTTGCCGTTGGAAGTCACAGTGATTTCAGAAGTGAAGCCTTTCGCTTCTTTAACAAACTGAGCAGCAGGGCGGGTGTGCAGACCGTTCGGAGCGGTAATGGTAACTTCTTGCTGGAACATTGTATTTCCCCAACTTATAGGTTTAGTGTTGTGGAACTAAAGTCTAGCCTGGCGACTTAACTTTAGCCTGTATAGTTAGCGCTGACGTTTCAATCGTCATTAAACATTATGCAGTGAAAGCAAGACTTGAACCAAATCATAAAATCGATTCAGCAGCGCTATTTCGTTCACCGATTAATTTCGCGCATCAAAATAATTGCTGGTTTAAATACCAGACCCAACGGGGTGAAGCAATGCCAGGAGGGGTAAAACTTTGAAGCAGGCCACAAAAAAGCACCTGAAAAGGTGCTTTTTTACGCGTTTTTAACATGCTGGCATCACTGTTGCAGTTCTTTCTCTGTGAACAGATCGGCAAACAGTGCTGTGCTTAAGTAACGCTCACCCGAAGACGGTAGGATAACCACAATATTCTTGTTGGTAAAGGTTTCGTCTTCCAGCAGTTTGAGAGCTGCAGCAACCGCCGCACCGGAAGAGATACCCGCCAGAATGCCTTCCTCGTCCATCAGGCGACGCGCCGTGGAGATGGCTTCTTCATTGGTGATGGCGACCACTTTATCGATCAGCTTCAGATCGAGGTTGCCTGGAATAAAGCCAGCCCCGATACCCTGGATTTTGTGCGGACCTGGTTTGATCTCTTCGCCTGCCAGCGCCTGAGCGATAACCGGAGAGTCGGTTGGCTCAACGGCAACGGTAATCAGATCTTTTTTACCTTTCGTGCCTTTAATATAGCGAGACACCCCGGTCAGCGTACCGCCGGTGCCTACGCCGGAGATGAACACATCAACCTGACCGTCGGTATCTTCCCAGATTTCCGGGCCGGTGGTTTTCTCATGAATTTCCGGGTTGGCCGGGTTGCTGAACTGCTGGAGCAGCAGATACTTTGCAGGATCGCTGGCGACGATTTCTTCGGCCTTCTGAATCGCGCCCTTCATGCCTTTCGCGCCTTCCGTGAGGACCAGATTCGCACCCAACGCTTTCAGCAGCTTACGGCGCTCAATACTCATGGTTTCAGGCATAGTCAGCGTCAGCTTATAGCCGCGCGCCGCCGCAACATAGGCCAGGGCGATACCGGTATTGCCGCTGGTGGGTTCAACCAGCTCAACGCCAGGTTTCAGCACGCCACGCTTTTCAGCATCCCAAATCATATTCGCACCGATACGGCATTTAACGCTGAAGCTTGGGTTACGAGATTCGACCTTCGCCAGAATGCGTCCATTACCGATACGGTTCAGTCGAACCAGGGGCGTATGACCGATAGTCAGCGAGTTGTCTTCATAAATCTTACTCATGGCCTGTCCTTAACTGTATGAAATTGGGATACCGACCCAGCATACCTGTTGAACAAGTATGGGGAAGTAAGGAAATCGCATATCTATATGCTGCAAGGAAATAATGGGGATCAGTATGGAATAAGGAGCGGCATAAGCCACCCCTCTTTTACACATTTTTGCATTACTTCCATAACGCGTGCTTAGCACGGTAGCAGTCCACCCACATCGCCGTCGCGCCGCAAACGGCAACGGGCATGATGAACAGATTCAGGAAAGGGATCATGGTGAACAGGCTGGTAAGGGCACCAAACTGCATATTGGCAACCTTCTGAGTGCGCAGGGCAGTGCGCATCTCTTTAAACGGCACTTTGTGGTTATCGAACGGATAATCACAGTACTGGATAGCAAGCATCCAGGCGCTGAACAGGAACCACAGCACGGGTGCGACCGTCTGGCCGATCCCGGGTACAAAATAAAGGATGAGCAGCACAATCGCCCGCGGCAGGTACCACGCAAACTTCTGCCATTCGCGCTTCATGATGCGGGGGACATCTTTCACGATCCCCAGTACGCCCGTGTCAGGCGGCGCCGCACCGGTCAGGCGCGCTTCCAGCTGTTCGGCCAGCAGACCGTTGAACGGCGCGGCTATCCAGTTAGCTATCGTCGAAAAGAAATAGCCGAAAACCAGCAGCACGGAGATAACCGCAATCGGCCAGAGCAGGTAGTCCAACCACTGTAACCAGTCCGGCACATAGCTCATCAGGGAAGGGATCCAGCTTTCCAGTCTGGTGAACAGCCACCAGAACGCGCCCCCCATCAGAATAATGTTGATCAGTAACGGCAAAACAACGAAGCGTCGAATGCCCGGCAGGGAGACCAGTTTCCAGCCCTGAGAAAAGTACCAGACCCCGCTACGTGGGGCAGAAGAAGATGTTGAAACCATACCAGGCTGTACTCCTTTTTACACAACCAGTGGAATTGCCCGCCTATATTATCCAGTTACGGGCCAATGACCAGTTCGGAAATGTTCGAAAAACCAGCAAAAAGCACGATTTAGTTCATCTTTATGCTGTGAATGCTCTGCATACACTTGCACTTGACGTAAACGGCAAATACTCTTAGTGAGTAAATGTTTGCCGTGGTGGCAAGGTGTTAGAACAACAGAGAATATAATGATGCAGGATTTGCGTCTGATATTAATCATTGTTGGCGCGATCGCCATAATCGCTTTACTGGTACATGGTTTCTGGACCAGCCGTAAAGAGCGTTCCTCTATGTTTCGCGATCGTCCACTGAAGCGCATGAAGTCCAGTCGCGAAGACGATGACGTTGAAGACGACATCGACGGTCTTGACGACGACGGCGTGGGTGAAGTTCGTGTTCATCGGGTCAATACTGCGCCCGGCGCAGCGCATGGAGAGCATGAAGCTCCCCGCGCTCCGCAGCACCAGTATCAACCACCGTATGCCTCTGCCCAGCCGCGCCAGCCAGCGCCGCCGCCAGTGGAAGAACCTGTTCGTCATCCGTCGCAGCAGCCTGTGCAACAGCAGCCCGTTGCGCCACAGCCTGTACAGCAGCAACCTGTGCAACAGCCTGCACAGCCAGTGCATCAGCCACAGCCAGTGCAACAGCCGCAGCCGGTAGAACAACCGCAGCCTGAATCTGCACCGCCTGCGCCACAGCCCGCTCCGCGCGTTGAGCCAGAGCCTGTTGTTGAGCCAGAACCGGTTGTTGAAAAGCCGCAGCGTAAAGAAGCGGTAATCATCATGAATGTGGCTGCTCATCATGGCACCCATCTGAACGGTGACGTGCTGCTCAACAGCATCCAACAGGCAGGCTTCAAGTTCGGCGACATGAATATTTTCCATCGCCACCTGAGTCCTGACGGCAGCGGTCCGGCGCTGTTCAGCTTGGCCAATATGGTCAATCCAGGCACGTTTGACCCGGAAATGACCGGTGATTTCGTCACGCCTGGGGTTACGATCTTTATGCAGGTGCCGTCCTACGGTGACGAGCTGCAAAACTTTAAGCTGATGCTACAGTCCGCTCAGCACATCGCCGACGAAGTGGGCGGTGTGGTGCTCGACGATCAGCGTCGTATGATGACGCCGCAGAAACTGCGCGAATATCAGGACCGCATCCGCGAAGTTAAGGAAGCTAACGCGTAATCGTCGCGTTTACTTCAACTCCTCCTCAACCCCCGCCTGTCGGGGGTTTTTCTCATTGATGGTGCGATATGGACTCAATCGAACAACAACTTACTGAACTGCGAACCACGCTTCGCCATCATGAATATCTCTATCATGTTATGGACGCACCGGAAGTGCCGGATGCGGAATATGACCGCCTGATGCGTGAACTGCGCGAGCTGGAAGCGCAGCACCCCGAACTGATTACGCCCGATTCCCCAACGCAGCGCGTCGGCGCGGAACCGCTGGGTGCTTTCAGCCAGGTGCGCCACGAAGTGCCGATGCTGTCGCTGGATAACGTGTTTGATGAAGAGAGTTTTCTGGCTTTCAACAAGCGCGTGCAGGATCGCCTGAAGAGCGTCGACAATCTTAGCTGGTGCTGCGAGCTAAAACTGGATGGTCTGGCCGTCAGCATTCTTTATGAGAACGGCGTGATGGTACGTGCCGCAACGCGCGGCGACGGCACCACCGGGGAAGACATCACCACCAATGTGCGCACCATTCGTGCGATCCCGCTGAAGCTGCGTGGCGATAACATTCCTGCGCGGCTGGAAGTGCGCGGGGAAGTTTTCCTTCCGCAGGCGGGGTTTGAGAAGATCAATGAAGAAGCGCGTCGTACCGGGGGTAAAGTGTTTGCAAACCCGCGTAACGCGGCGGCAGGTTCGCTGCGCCAGCTCGATCCGCGTATCACCGCGAAGCGACCGCTTACTTTCTTCTGCTACGGCGTCGGGATCCTGGAAGGCGGTGACCTGCCGGATACCCACCTGGGTCGTTTAATGCAGTTCAAAGAGTGGGGTTTGCCGGTAAGCAACCGCGTGCAGCTTTGCGACTCTCCACAGGCGGTGCTGGCGTTCTATCACAAGGTTGAAGAAGATCGTCCCACGCTTGGGTTTGATATTGATGGCGTAGTGATCAAGGTTAACTCCCTGGCATTGCAGGAACAGTTGGGTTTTGTTGCCCGGGCGCCACGCTGGGCAGTGGCCTTTAAGTTCCCGGCGCAGGAGCAGATGACCTTCGTTCGCGACGTGGAATTTCAGGTAGGACGTACGGGGGCGATTACGCCTGTGGCGCGTCTGGAGCCTGTGCAGGTGGCTGGCGTGCTGGTCAGTAACGCTACGCTGCATAACGCCGATGAAATTGCCCGTCTGGGGCTGCGAATTGGTGACAAAGTGGTGATTCGCCGCGCGGGCGATGTGATCCCGCAGGTGGTTAACGTAGTGGAATCAGAACGTCCTGCCGATACCCGTGCCATCGAGTTTCCTGCCCATTGTCCGGTATGTGGTTCGGACGTTGAGCGCGTGGAAGGTGAAGCGGTAACGCGCTGTACGGGCGGGTTAATCTGCGGCGCACAGCGTAAAGAGTCCCTGAAGCACTTTGTCTCCCGCCGGGCGATGGACGTCGACGGAATGGGTGACAAGATCATCGACCAGTTAGTTGAGAAAGAGTATGTCCATACGCCAGCGGACCTCTTTACCCTGACGGCAGGTAAGCTGACCGGTCTTGATCGTATGGGGCCGAAATCTGCCCAGAACGTGGTCAATGCGCTTGAGGCGGCCAAAAATACTACCTTTGCCCGTTTCCTTTACGCGCTCGGCATTCGTGAAGTCGGAGAGGCGACGGCGGCAGGGCTGGCGGCGTATTTCGGCACGCTGGAGGCTCTTGAGAAAGCCACCATCGACGAACTACAGAAAGTCCCTGACGTTGGCATAGTGGTCGCTACCCACGTCTTCAACTTCTTCGCCGAAGAGAGCAACCGTGAAGTGATCGGTAAATTACTGGAACAGGGCATTCACTGGCCCGCACCGGTAGTGGTTAATGCAGAAGAGATCGACAGCCCGTTTGCCGGTAAAACGGTGGTGCTGACCGGCAGTCTGAGCCAGCTCTCGCGTGATGACGCGAAAGCGCGCCTGGTGGCGCTTGGGGCAAAAGTGGCGGGAAGCGTGTCAAAGAAAACCGACCTGGTGATCGCTGGGGAAGCGGCCGGTTCGAAGCTGGCAAAAGCGCAGGAGCTCGGCATCGAGGTGATCGATGAAGCGGAAATGATGCGCCTTTTAGGAGAGTGATGTGGAAAAAGAGCAGCTCGTTGAGATCGCCAATACGGAGATGCCGTTCGGTAAATATAAGGGCCGCAGGCTGATTGATTTACCGGAAGAATATCTGCTGTGGTTTGCCCGTAAGGATGAGTTTCCTGCCGGGCGTCTTGGCGAGCTGATGGCTATCACATTACTGATCAAAACAGAGGGGCTGACCCAGCTGGTGCAGCCCCTGAAACGTCCTTAAACTTTCGCGGCGCGGGTCTCTTCCTGCGCCAGCTTTTCAGTCTGTGCCTTGTAACGCCGCGCCAGTACCGCACACACCATCAGCTGGATCTGATGGAAAATCATCAGCGGTAGTACCATCATCCCAATGACCGACGTCGGGAACAGAATATTGGCCATCGGGATCCCGTTGGCCAGGCTCTTTTTCGATCCACAGAATACGATGGTGATTTCATCGGCCTTATTGAAGCCGCATTTGCGGGCCACAAAGACGTTAACCGCGATCACAATGGTCAGCAGAACAATGCTTACCACCACAATAAACAGCAGCGATCCTGCGCCCACCCTGTGCCAGATGCCGTTCACCACGGCTTCGCTGAAGGCCGTGTAAACCACCAGCAGAATGGAGCTTTGGTCCGTTTTCCCGATCCATTTTTTGTGTTTCGCCACAAACGCCCCAATCCAGGGGCGGGATAAGTGTCCGAGCACAAACGGCAGTAGCAGTTGCAGACAAATTTTACCCACCTGCTCCAGATTACCTTCTGCACCATGCATGTTCATCAGCAGACCGACCAGCAGCGGTGAAACAAAGATCCCGAGCAGGCTGGAAGCCGAAGCAGAACAGACCGCCGCCGCGACGTTGCCGCCAGCCAGCGAGGTAAAGGCAATAGCAGACTGCACGGTGGCCGGCAAAATGCACAGATAAAGGAAACCGGTATAGAGCGCCGGATCGACATTCACCGGCGCCCACCAGGCAAACAGCACGCCCAGAACAGGGAAGAGGATAAAGGTGCTGCACATTACCCAGAGGTGCAGTCGCCAGTGGCTACCGCCTGCAATAATGGCTTCCCGGGAGAGTTTGGCGCCATGCATAAAGAACAACAGGGCAATGGCTGCCGTGGTCAGCCCTTCAATGACCGGAACGAAACCGCCCCGCGCCGGGAAGAACGAGGCCAGCAAGACGACACCAATCAGGGTCAGCGTAAACGGATCAAGGATACGAAAAAGTTTCATAATCACTCCTGAAAACAGATGCCGCTATTGTGCTTTCTTCCCTTTGAGAAATAAAATTGATTTATTGCATCCATTCATGAATTAAACAGATGAATTATTCACTACGTCAGCTTCGTGTTTTCGTCACCGTCGCGCAGGCCCACAGCTTCAGTCGGGCAGGGGAGATGATTGGCCTCAGCCAGTCGGCGGTGAGCCATAGCGTGAAAGAGCTGGAAACTCAAACCGGCGTGAAACTGCTCGACCGCACTACGCGCGAAGTGGTGCTCACCGAAGCGGGACATCAGCTGGCAACGCGTCTGGAAAGGCTGCTGGATGAACTGAACAGTACGCTGAGAGACGTCGGACGGCTTGGACAACAGCTTTCCGGTACCGTGAGAGTGGCGGCGAGCCAGACGATTTCGGCGCATCTTATTCCCCAGTGCATCGCTGAAAGTAATCACCGCTATCCGGATATCGATTTTGTTTTGCACGACAGGCCGCAGCAGTGGGTACTGGAGAGTATTCGTCAGGGGGATGTGGATTTCGGGATTGTTATTGATCCCGGAGCGGTAAGCGACCTGGAATGTGAAGTGGTACTCTCGGAACCCTTTTTATTGCTCTGCCGCGATGATGATCCTCTGGCATCGCTGTCGCAGGTGGCCTGGCAAGCCTTACAGGGGGCAAACCTGGTGTTACAGGATTATGCATCAGGTAGCCGCCCGCTTATAGATGCCGCACTGGCCGCACAGGGCGTAAAGGCAACCATTGTGCAGGAGATTGGGCATCCTGCCACGCTCTTCCCCATGGTCGAAGCGGGGATTGGGATCAGCGTTCTGCCTGCGCTGGCGCTGCCACTGCCGCAGGGAAGTCGTTTAACGGTGAAGCGTTTCCTGCCCTGTATTGAACGCCAACTGATGCTGGTACGCCGTAAAAACAGGTCTCTTTCCGGAGCGGCTCATGCCTGCTGGGATGTGGTGCGTATGCAGGCCATGCGTCTGATGGAGGCCCGCACGCGCGATCCACTTTTTAACGAAACCAATGATCAGATATAGATATCAATCTGATGTTCTGCGGAGGGTTTATTGACGCCTTCCACCACGGCCTGACCGCTTTCCTGTTTTGGCATCGCCTCTTCTGCCTGCTGACGCTGCAATTGCGCCAGCTGTGCCTGCAACATAGCCAGCTGAGATTCGAGCAATTCTTGCTGCTTTTGCTTTTCTTCCGCTGTGGCATCACCCATGGCGACTTCTTTAAGTTGCTGAGTGACTTTCGTTATCTGTTTGGTCAGACGGGTGATCTGGGAAGCAATGTCGTTTCCGCCGGAGCTGTTATCTACGCTGCCGATTTCCATCGCCGACAGAGAAACGGGCTTAAGAGTTGTCATATTGAGATCCTTTTCGCCATAAAATAGAGGTATCGGCAAAGAAGGCGTGAGCTTGAGTAAAACAAGCGGTTTGGCTGCAATGGGGATGTGCTATATCGCAGATAGCAAAAAAGCGCCTTTAGGGCGCTTTTTTACATTGGTGGGTCGTGCAGGAT
>NZ_JADCLG010000046.1:0-14237 GCF_014982425.1 Enterobacter cloacae complex sp. I1M
CAGCAAGTGGATTTATAGTTTAAATTATTCCAATTCTTTTTTAAAAGCGATTATATATTTCCAGTATTTTTATTTTTTTTCTGATGGTGGTTTAGTTAATTTGACTTAAATTATAAAGAGTGTATTACTGTTCGGGTAAATACTTTACTCCAGAAAGGGTATTATTATGAATAGTAATGAATTAACATCTGATATTCGTGATTTAAAAGTAATGGGGGCCAGAACGCAATCAGGAAGTAGCTGGGCAAGTGCGACGCATAAACTCGTTGCCCTGGATAAAGAAACGCTGCAACCGGTGAGCGTTGACTGGTGGTATGAAGATGAGACCTCATCTCGCTTTACCGGCCCCGTTTTTACTGACACTCGTCCGGATATACGCTTGCTGGCAAATTCCGATGTTTATCGACTGGGGGACGTCATTAATATCAGTAATTTTGGTGGTTCTGGGTCCGCATTAGCGGCCATTAAAAATGACGGTACTGTTGAAGCGTGGGGAATGCCCAAAAATGGTGGTACATCACCAACAAGCGATCGAAATCATAACGTCAGAGCCGTTTTCGGTGGCTGGGATACGTCTGCAGCGGTTAATGCCAATGGTCAGGTATTTACCTGGTCCGTCGATGATGATAACCCTTTACCGGGAAACGTGGCGGCGTTGAATGATATTGTAGATATTAAAGTGGCCCAATATTTTACCGATCAGGGTAATTATACCTATCTGGCATTGCGGGCTAATAACCAAGTGGTGCAGTGGACAGATGGTACTTCACATAATGATTTTCCAGCAGACATTGCCGAGCGTAAAGACTTCATTGCCATCCAGACTACAGAATATGCCTTTGCGGGAATTACCCAAAATGGCCATGTTATTACTTGGGGGGATGCAGCCTATGGTGGTGAGCTGCCGGTTCATCTGAAAGAAGTGAATGATGTGATCACCCTTTATAGCAACTTTGGTGCATTTGTCGCACTCAGAGCTTCAGGCAGTATTTTTTCATGGGGAAGTACCCAGTATGGTGCTGTCATTCCGGATAACATCGCCAGTCTGACGGATATTGTTTCCGTACATTGTACCAGTTCGACTTTTATTGCCTTGAGACAGAACGGCAGCGTCGTGTTTTGGGGACAGGATTATTCTCTGGTCGAGCTTCCGGAGGAGATTGCCAGTCTGACGAATATTATAGATGCCCAGGGGGCAGCTAATGGCAGTTATGCTTTTTTAACTTCTGAAGGCAAAGTGTACTGCTGGGGATCTGCTGCAGATTTTGCAAAAAAGATGCCTGAGGATTTGTCCGATGTGGTTTCTCTGTCCGCTGGGTGGGGGGCTTTTGCCGCGCTTCGCCGTGATGGTTCCGTAGTGGCTTGGGGACATCCTGGGGAGGGTGGTGACACCACGCCCGTTGCAAACGAGCTTTATGATATTCGTGCTATCTATGCCTGCGGCTATCGTTTTTGCGCCCTGCGCAACGATGATCGTCTCTTTGAATGGGGCGAAGAGGCCAGAACAGATATCACAAAGATGCCAGCAGATTTGCAGGGGAATGTTACCTATAGCTTTGTTAAATAATTCACCTGCACTTGCCTGAAAGCATAGACGAAATAAGCCTCTTCAGCTCTGTAAACGCCTCTTTGGAGGTGTTTTCCTCACTCTCTCGCCACTGCAGGCGAAGTGCAATCATGCTATCAAGGCGCAACGGGTTGCCAGGATATATCGGGTCTGTACATGGTCAATGCCTGGGCTTTCCTGGCTGACTCACCGCCGAGATTGCTCTGGTACACCTTGTCATCCTGATTGATCATAAAACTCATCACTCCTGACTGGCCGTAACTGACCGGCCAGGCGATCATTGCAAATCCTTTCTCATCCGGCAGGATGCGGAATCGGTAACCATGGTAACCCGCCCCCGACTGTGGAGGACTGAACGCCGGACCCAGTGGGCTGGGCGTTTCACCGGGAGCGACGGGCCAGTACAGTCCATCCTTTTTACCTTCAGAACTGACTATCTTCTGCGCGTACTTTTGGTTCATCGCAAAATAGCTCTGCTGGGCATCAACATAGGCGTGAAGCGCTTCGATGGCTGCGAGTTCGTTGCGCCCGATTTCGCGGGTCAGGATCTCTTCTGCGGCTTCCTGCATATCAAACTGCCAGCCAGATGCCGTTTTGACCACCGGGATCGGTAGCTGCCAGCCGTTATCGCCCACCACCAGGTGCGCCACGTTGCCACTGATGACGGTTTTATGATGAACGTTCCAGTCGCGCAGGAAGCGATCGACCGCTTCGGGATCAACGCCTTCGGGCGGCAGGAAATCGCGCCAGTTTTCACCGAGCAAATTGTTCATCGCACTTTCGTTTTGCTCGCTGATGGCGCTTGCCAGCGCACTGGTCGCCTGTTCTGGCGAACTGAACGATTGCTGTGCCATGACGGCCGCCGAGACCATGAACAACACCATTCCACTGAGTAATTGACGTTTCATGTCGGCTCCCTTAACGATGACGGAATTCATGGCGTTCAGCGCGTTCACCAGTGAGCTGGCGCGGCTGATGTTGACGAGTAGCGAGCTGCCGGCTTTGCGCCCCGCGCTGCTGCTGGGCTTGCCAGTTGGCGGAGCGGCTGTCGTTGCCGCTCAGGGCATTGGCCCGATGCAGCCTGGCTGGCTGCTGTACCGTCTGTGAAACCCGCTTCTCCTGTCTGTGCATGTCAGTCTGATGATGTTCACGCTGCGGCGTGCTCGTCCGTTTTACGGCCTGTGGCCTGGTGTCATATCCACGATAGTTATTTCGCTGCGAGATCTGCTTCAACTGTTGCGTTGAGGCCAGACGTTGTGCGTCCCGCGTGGCTGTATGTACTGAGTGTGGGAGGGTTTTACCCGTTGATTTTTCCATCTGGCTGAGAGCGGCCTGGCGCTGGCTGTCGCGATTGACTGGATTTTGCTGCGTCGCGCTTAGCCCGGTGGCTGTATGTGTAGAGTGGAAGCGGTTAGCCAGCTGGTTATTCGGGTAAGGCACGCCTTCACGATAGGCAGGATTGTGCTGCCAGGTGTGGTTATTACCGTTCAGGTGCTGCCCGCTGATTCTGTTGAAATTATCCACGTTGATATTGATGTTGTTATCACCGTTGCGGTTATAACCGCCGTGATTGTCCCAGTCATCATCGTGATGATGGTGATCCCAGTCGTCGTCATCCCAGTCAATATTGCTGAAAATGGCGTAGGTTGTAGCGACCCCGAGGCTAAAACCTAATCCTTTAACCAGACTGTCCGTGAATTGCTCGCCGGGTGAGGGCGGAAGATAGACCGGCGGGTAAGCGGTGTTAGGCCAGCTACCATAAACCGTATTCGGATTATACGTGGGAACATACACCACCTGCGGATCGGCGGATTCAATCTTGATCACCGTTGGGCTGGTAGGCGTTGCGGTTGTCGTGGTTTTTGTCGATGCAGGTTTCGTGACGGTGGTGACCGTCTGCTGCGGTGTGGATTGTAGCGCACCCGTTTGTTGGGCCAGCAGGCGCAGCCGCTGTACGGAATCCATCACATCTTTCGGCTGTGCAAGGAAGGCGTCTCCTAGATTTTGTACCCATGGCGGATTTTCGCCCATCAACGACATCAGCTGAGGAAACGCAACCAGGGATTTTACGCTGGGATCCCACGGCTGGGTGGCTACCGCCTGCAGGGCGGCATCACCCTGCATTTTAGGATTGTCTTTCGACCACTGCGCGGCCTGAATAACATTTGACGGATAGGTCGACGCCATCAAGATTTGCGACAGCAGGGCATCCGGGTAAAGCGCGACAGGGGCAACCCATTGGTCGATTTGCGCCGCAGTGTAGACCGGGGCAGCGACGGGCGCAGGCTGGGCTACCGGTGCGCCAGGTTGTTGTGTAACCGGAGCAGGCGTAGCAGGTTCCGTTGCGCGGCTTTTAACGTACATGACACCCGAGGCGGCAAACAGCCCCGCACTGCAAAGCAGAACAAGAAGATGTGGTTTAAAAGGCAACTTCATAGATTGACTCCAACGAGACGAGTGCAGTGCCGTGAGGCGTTGCTGTTGCCGCGAGTATCATTCACTCGTGTTTTACAGTTTTGACTATTGTTGGGAAACCAACCGGAGCGTCCGGATAAAGAGTGTGAGTATTTATTACACAATTATATCGGATAGCTGAAAAGGCGACGGGAAAGAGGACAAGATTCGCCTCGTCTCCCCGCTACACCATGCTTAACGATTCAGCAAATAATTTAATGTTGCTTTTTTGTAAACAGATTAACACTGTGCAGAAATCCTGCTATGCTGCCCGACGCGGTATCGGGCATTTACCCTACAAACTGCTGTCTCACAGGAGCGTGAAGAGAACGCCCGCCGCATATGACAATGAGAGCGAGGAGAACCGTCGTGCTAGAAGAATACCGTAAGCACGTAGCAGAACGTGCCGCCGAGGGAATTGTACCCAAACCTTTAGATGCAACCCAAATGGCCGCGCTCGTCGAGCTGCTGAAGAACCCGCCTGAGGGCGAAGAAGAATTCCTGTTAGATCTGCTGATCAACCGCGTACCGCCTGGCGTAGATGAAGCTGCCTACGTAAAAGCCGGATTCCTTGCTGCTATCGCCAAAGGCGAAGCCACCTCCCCACTGGTTACTCCTGAAAAAGCCATTGAACTGCTCGGCACCATGCAGGGCGGCTATAACATTCATCCGCTGATTGACGCGCTGGACAACGAAAAGCTGGCACCGATTGCTGCCAAAGCGCTCTCTTCAACGCTGCTGATGTTCGATAACTTCTACGATGTAGAAGAAAAAGCCAAAGCAGGCAACGTTTACGCGAAGCAGGTGATGCAGTCCTGGGCCGATGCCGAATGGTTCCTGAACCGCCCTGCGCTTGCTGAAAAAATTACCGTGACCGTCTTTAAAGTTACCGGTGAAACCAACACCGATGACCTCTCTCCGGCTCCGGACGCGTGGTCTCGTCCTGATATCCCTCTGCACGCCCTGGCGATGCTGAAAAACGCCCGCGAAGGCATCGAGCCGGATCAGCCGGGTAGCGTTGGCCCGATTAAACAGATCGAGGCGCTTCAGGAGAAAGGTTTCCCGCTGGCCTACGTCGGTGATGTGGTTGGTACCGGTTCTTCCCGTAAATCCGCCACCAACTCCGTGCTGTGGTTCATGGGCGACGACATTCCGCACGTGCCGAACAAGCGCGGCGGCGGTCTGTGCCTCGGCGGCAAAATTGCGCCAATCTTCTTCAACACCATGGAAGATGCGGGCGCTCTGCCAATTGAAGTGGACGTGAGCAACCTGAACATGGGCGACGTGATTGACGTTTACCCGTATAAAGGCGAAGTGCGCAACCACGAAACCAACGAACTGTTGGCAAGCTTCGAGCTGAAAACCGACGTGCTGATCGACGAAGTGCGTGCCGGTGGTCGTATTCCGCTGATCATTGGCCGTGGCCTGACCACCAAAGCGCGTGAAGCGCTGGGTCTGCCGCACAGTGACGTGTTCCGTCAGGCGAAAGACGTGGCGGAAAGCAATCGCGGCTTCTCGCTGGCACAGAAAATGGTCGGTCGCGCCTGCGGCGTCGCTGGTATCCGTCCTGGCGCGTACTGCGAGCCGAAAATGACCTCCGTGGGCTCTCAGGACACCACCGGTCCAATGACCCGTGATGAACTGAAAGACCTTGCGTGCCTGGGCTTCTCATCTGACCTGGTCATGCAGTCCTTCTGCCACACTGCGGCATATCCGAAGCCGGTTGACGTCACTACGCACCACACGCTGCCTGACTTCATTATGAACCGTGGCGGTGTCTCCCTGCGTCCGGGCGACGGCGTTATCCACTCCTGGCTGAACCGCATGCTGCTGCCGGATACCGTGGGTACCGGCGGTGACTCCCATACCCGTTTCCCGATTGGTATCTCCTTCCCTGCGGGCTCCGGTCTGGTGGCGTTTGCCGCAGCGACCGGCGTGATGCCGCTGGACATGCCTGAATCCGTGCTGGTGCGTTTCAAAGGCAAAATGCAGCCGGGCATCACACTGCGCGATCTGGTGCACGCAATCCCGCTGTATGCCATCAAACAGGGTCTGCTGACCGTTGAGAAGAAGGGCAAGAAAAACATCTTCTCTGGCCGCATTCTGGAAATTGAAGGTCTGCCGGATCTGAAAGTTGAGCAGGCGTTCGAGCTGACCGATGCCTCTGCCGAGCGTTCTGCGGCGGGCTGTACCATCAAGCTGAACAAAGAGCCGATTATTGAGTATCTGACCTCCAACATCGTGCTGCTGAAGTGGATGATTGCGGAAGGCTACGGCGACCGCCGTACGCTGGAGCGTCGTATTCAGGGCATGGAAAAATGGCTGGCGGATCCGCAGCTGCTGGAAGCTGACGCTGACGCAGAGTACGCGGCGGTGATCGACATCGATCTGGCGGATATCAAAGAGCCAATCCTGTGTGCGCCAAACGATCCGGACGATGCGCGTCTGCTCTCTGACGTACAGGGCGATAAGATCGACGAAGTGTTCATCGGCTCCTGTATGACCAACATCGGCCACTTCCGTGCTGCCGGTAAGCTGCTGGATACTCACAAAGGCCAGCTGCCGACCCGTCTGTGGGTGGCGCCGCCAACCCGTATGGATGCGGCGCAGCTGACCGAAGAGGGCTACTACAGCGTGTTCGGTAAGAGCGGGGCGCGTATTGAAATTCCGGGCTGCTCCCTGTGCATGGGCAACCAGGCGCGCGTGGCCGACGGTGCGACGGTGGTCTCCACCTCCACCCGTAACTTCCCGAACCGTTTGGGTACCGGGGCGAACGTCTACCTGGCTTCTGCGGAGCTGGCAGCGGTTGCGGCGCTGATTGGCAAACTGCCAACGCCGGAAGAGTACCAGACCTTTGTGGCTCAGGTAGATAAGACGGCGGTGGATACCTATCGCTATCTGAACTTCGACCAGCTCTCTCAGTACACCGAGAAGGCTGACGGGGTGATCTTCCAGACCGCGGTATAAAAAACCAACCCCTCACCCCTCTCCCCAAAGAGGCGAGGGGGATTTTATTCCCTCTCCCTTTGGGAGAGGGCCAGGGTGAGGGGTATTTTTTTTATTTTCATTCCTCCCACCTCTCCCGCTTTTTTTCTTCCTCTCTGCTGCGATAATTACCCTAATGGCTTTGCAGAGGAAAACGCTATGGATTACGAATTTTTGCGCGACATCACCGGCGTGGTGAAAGTGCGAATGTCGATGGGGCACGAAGCCGTTGGACACTGGTTTAACGAAGAGGTGAAAGAGAACCTCGCGCTGCTGGATGAAGTCGAACAGGCAGCGGAAACGGTGAAAGGCAGTGAACGCTCCTGGCAACGCGCCGGGCACGAATACACCCTGTGGATGGATGGCGAAGAGGTGATGGTGCGTGCCAACCAGCTTGAGTTCTCGGGTGATGAGATGGAAGAGGGGATGAGCTACTACGACGAAGAGAGCCTGTCGCTGTGCGGTGTGGAAGATTTCCTGAAAGTGGTGAACGCCTACCGCGACTTTATGAAACAGAAGTAACTCCCCGAAGCGTCCCTGCTTCGGGCCACGATTACACGGTCGGAATGTTACGGCCGTAGTAAATTTCGCGCATCTCTTTCCAGAGCAGGTCGGTAATGACCTTACGCTCTTCTTCGCTTAAATCTTCCGGCTTCGTGTGGAACATGTAGTGCTTAAGGTCGAATTCCTTAAGTAACATTTTGGTGTGGAAGATATTCTCCTGATAGACGTTCACATCCATCATGTCGTACAGCGACTTCATGTCGTCGGACATGAAGTTCTGAATGGAGTTGATCTCATGATCGATGAAGTGCTTCATGCCGTTGATATCACGGGTAAAACCACGTACGCGATAATCAATAGTGACGATATCGGATTCCAGCTGGTGGATTAAATAATTCAACGCATTCAGCGGTGAAATCACGCCGCAGGTCGACACTTCAATATCCGCGCGGAAGGTACACAGTCCGCCTTCCGGGTGGCTTTCCGGGTAGGTGTGCACGCAGATATGGCTTTTATCCAGGTGGGCGACAACCACTTCTGGCAGTGGGCCGGGGTGCTCGGTTTTGTCGATAAGCTGCGGGTCAACCGGCTCTTCACTGACCAGAATGGTGACGCTTGCTCCCTGCGGCTCGTAATCCTGGCGCGCGATATTCAGGATGTTGGCGCCGATAATCGAGCAGGTCTCTGTCAGGATCTCGGTCAGACGGTTGGCGTTGTAGAGTTCATCGATATAGGCGATATAACCATCGCGCTCTTCTGCTGTTTTGGCGTAGCAGATATCGTAAATACAAAAACTCAGGCTTTTGGTCAGATTGTTAAAGCCATGCAGTTTAAGCTTTTTCAATTAGTTCACCTCCTTTGAGGACAGCGCGTCTTGCAGATATTGAGGCAACGCAAAGGCTGCGGTGTGGATCGCCGGGTTGTAGTATCGGCATTTGAGTCCGGCCTGGTGGAAGCGGGCCTGGATAATTTCGGTGGAGAGATGGCGCAGGACGTCGTTATCCGTCGCCCAGGCAAAGGTCATGATCCCGCCGTAGTAAGTGGGGATCGCCGCCTGGTAGAAGCTGACGTCAGCAAAATAGGTGCTCAGCTTACGGTGGCTATCAAGCGCTTCATCCTGTTGCAGGAAGCAAACGCCGTTTTGCGCCACAAAAATCCCGCCAGGCTTCAGGCAGCGCTTGCAGCCTTCGTAAAACGACGAGGTAAACAGCGACGCGCCGGGGCCGATAGGGTCGGTACAGTCAGAGATAATGACATCAAACGTTTGCGTGGTCTGGTTAACAAAATTGACGCCATCGTCGATAACCAGATTAAACCGCGGATCGTCATAGCTGCCGGCATTGTGGTTGGGCAGATACTGGCGGCAGAACGACACCACACCGGCGTCGATTTCCACCATGGTGATGGTTTCGACATTCTGATGACGCGAGACTTCACGCAGCATCGCGCCGTCGCCGCCGCCGATAATCAGCACGTCCTTCGCGTGGCCGTGGGCCAGCAGCGGGACGTGGGTCATCATTTCGTGATAGATAAACTCGTCGCGCTCGGTGGTTTGCACCACGCCGTCCAGCGCCATCACGCGGCCGAAGGCGGCGTTTTCGAAGATTATCAGATCCTGATGATCGGTTTTCTCATGATAGAGCACGTTATCCACGGCAAAATACTGACCAAACTGGTCATGCAGCGTTTCTTGCCATACCGTTTTTTCGGTCACGGGGAGCACCTCCTTCGTTAGCATCCATTACATCCGGCAGATGGGCGCAACACAACACCGCCGTGAAGCGGTTAGCGGGTCAACAAGGGGCGTCGGGAAGGTTACTTCACGTAGGCGAGCAGGCTGAGTGAATCGCGAGCCAGCGCTTTGCATTTTTTAGCAGTGGGAATGCCAATACCGCTTAAATCACGGTAGCTGTCTTCACCGAGCGCCTTCATGTCGAAGCTGTCGTAGTTGCTGAGGTCCCATTGGTTCTGCTGGGCAAAAAAGACCAGTGCGCGACGAATTTGCCCATTGGGTAAATTCTGGTAACCACAATCGTTTTTCAGAAAAACAAAAACTGCCGTCAGATCGGCCATATCTTCCGCTTCGTTTTCACTTAGCGCGTAACTGTTCGCACACATCGCCATCAGGCTGGCGAACAAAATTGTTCTGAAAAACGTCTTCATTGCCTTTACCACTGCATCACGGAAAATTAACGTTAGCATACTTGATGCCAGGCCGACGATCTTTATTATTGCCGCCGTGCTTGACCTTCCGGTAAGGGGAGGGTTTATGCTCAAAAGATCGCCTGCTGGAAATAAGGAAATGCACATGCAACGTCGTGATTTTTTAAAATTTTCTGCCGCGCTGGGGGTTGCCAGCGCGTTACCTCTCTGGAGCCGCGCCGTTTTTGCCGTCGACAGACCGGCTTTACCCATTCCTGAATTACTCGCCGCAGATGCCCGCAGCCGCATTCAGCTTGTGGTGCAGGCCGGTAAAACCACGTTTGGTCAGCACGACGCTACGACGTGGGGCTATAACGGCAATCTGCTCGGCCCGGCGTTGCAGTTACGCAAAGGGAAGGCGGTGACGGTAGACATTCATAACACGCTTGCGGAAGAGACCACGCTGCACTGGCACGGGCTGGAAGTCCCGGGCGAAGTGGATGGGGGGCCTCAGGGCATCATCAGGCCTGGTGGTAAACGCAGCGTAACCTTTACTCCTGACCAGCGTGCGGCGACCTGCTGGTTCCACCCGCATCAGCATGGCAAAACGGGCCATCAGGTGGCGATGGGGCTGGCCGGTCTGGTGCTGATTGAAGACGATGAAAGCCGCCTGCTGCGCCTGCCAAAACAGTGGGGTATCGACGATGTCCCGGTGATTGTGCAGGACAAAAAATTCAGCGCTGACGGGCAAATTGACTATCAGCTGGACGTAATGAGCGCGGCGGTAGGCTGGTTTGGCGATACGCTGCTGACCAACGGCGCAATCTACCCGCAGCATGCCGCGCCAAAAGGCTGGCTGCGTTTACGCCTGCTAAATGGCTGTAACGCCCGATCGCTGAACTTCGCCACCAGCGATAAACGCCCGCTGTATGTGGTGGCAAGCGACGGCGGCCTGCTGCCGGAACCGGTGAAGGTGAGCGAGCTGCCGATGCTGATGGGCGAGCGCTTCGAGGTGCTGGTGGATATCAGCGATGGCAAAGCGTTTGACCTGGTGACCCTGCCGGTCAGCCAGATGGGGATGGCCGTTGCGCCGTTTGATAAACCCCATCCGGTCCTGCGCATTCAGCCGCTACAGATCGCCGCTTCCGGTACGCTGCCGGACGCCCTCACCACGCTACCCGCACTCCCGTCGCTGGACGGGCTTACGCAGCGTAAACTTCAGCTCTCCATGGACCCGATGCTCGACATGATGGGCATGCAGGCGCTGATGAAGAAGTACGGCAAGCAGGCCATGGCGGGAATGCACCACGGCCAGATGATGGGCCATATGAATATGGACCACGGTAAAATGGGCGGCATGGATCACGGCGGCCATGGTTTCGATTTCCACAACGCCAACCGCATCAACGGCAAAGCGTTCGATATGAACACGCCCATGTTCGCCGCCACGAAAGGGCAGTTTGAACGCTGGGTAATTTCAGGCGAAGGCGACATGATGCTGCACCCGTTCCATATCCACGGCACGCAGTTCCGTATTCTCTCTGAGAACGGTAAAGCGCCGGACGCGCATCGCCGGGGCTGGAAAGATACGGTGAGGGTGGAAGGCGGTGTCAGCGAGGTGCTGGTGAAGTTCGATCACGAAGCGCCGAAAGAGTTTGCCTATATGGCCCACTGCCATCTGCTGGAGCATGAAGATACGGGGATGATGCTGGGCTTTACCGTATAAAAAAGCCGGGTGGCGGCTTCGCCTTACCCGGCCTACATAGGACACCCGAAAGCCCGGTATGCGTTAGCGCCACCGGGCTTTTTCATTACTTAGCGTCGTCAGGCAGTGCATACGCGACAATATAGTCGCCCATCTTCGTGCCAAACGAACCGTGACCACCTGCGGAGATGACAACGTACTGCTTGCCATTCACTTCATAGGTCATCGGCGTAGCCTGTCCACCGGCTGGCAGACGGCCTTGCCACAGTTTTTCACCGTTGGTCATGTTGTACGCGCGCAGGTAGTTATCTGCGGTTGCCGCGATGAACAGCACGTTACCGGCGGTGGAGATTGGGCCACCCAGCATTGGCATACCCATATTGAACGGCACTGGAACAGGCATCGGGAACGGCATGCTGTCCTGTGGCGTACCAATACGTTTCTTCCAGACGATCTTGTTGGTCTTCAGATCCAGACCGGAGATGTAACCCCAGGCAGGCTGTTTACACGGCAGACCGAACGGAGAAAGGAACGGATTCAGGGTCACACCATAAGGAACGCCATACTGCGGCTGGATACCGGCTTCGGTACCGCTGCCTTTCGCATCTTTCGGCTGCTCCATTGGGTTACCCGGACCGCGTGGGATCAGACGGGAAACGAACGGCAGCGCCATTGGGTTAGCGATGGCGACCTGACGGTTAGGGTCAACGGAGATCCCACCCCACTCGAACATCCCCAGGTTACCCGGGAAGACCAGCGTGCCCTGCTCTGACGGCGGCGTGAAGATGCCTTCATAGCGCAGCTGGTGGAACATCACGCGGCATACCAGCTGGTCAAACATCGTGGCACCCCACATGTCTGCACCGCTGAGGTCTTTCTCCGGACGGAAACTCAGATCAGAGAACGGCTGCGTTTTGGTGACGTAGTCGCCTTTGGCCGCACCCTGCGGAACCGGTTTTTCCGGCGCAGGAACAACCAGCTTACCGTTGCTGCGATCCAGCACGAAGATGTTGCCGGTTTTGGCCGGGGCGTAAATCACCGGAACGGTTTTACCGTTAACGGTAATGTCCGCCAGCGTCGGCTGGGACGGCATATCCATATCCCACAGATCGTGGTGAACGGTCTGGTAGCTCCATGCCAGTTTACCGGTCGTTGCGTTCAGCGCCACGATGGAGCTGGCGTAACGTTCCTGCTCCGGCGTACGGTTACCACCCCAGATATCCGGCGTGGTCACGCCCATCGGCAGGTAAACCAGGTCCAGCTTCGCGTCATACGCTGCCGGTGCCCAGGAGTTCGGTGAGTTAAAGGTAAAGGTATGTTCATCCGATGGGATCGCGTTGGGATCTTTCGCGCCCGGGTCGAAGGCCCACAGCAGTTTACCGGTGTTCACGTCGAAACCACGGATAACGCCGGAGGTTTCGCGGGTAGAGAAGTTATCCGTTACCGAACCGGCAATCACGATGGTTTTATCGGTAATGATTGGCGGGGAGGTCGGCTCATACAGACCCGGCGTAGTGTCCGGCATGTTGGTCTGAAGATTCAGAATGCCTTTGTTAGCGAAGGTTTCGCACAGCTTACCGGTCTCAGCGTTGATGGCAAACAGGCGGCCATCGTTCACCGGCAGCATAATGCGGCGAGGACAGTCGGCAATGACTTCCGGGCTGGCATTATCAGCGCGCGCTTCGTGGTAAGAGACGCCGCGGCAGGTGATGTGCTGGAACGACGGGTTGGAGTTCAGCTGTGGATCAAAGTGCCATTTCTCTTTACCGGTGGCCGCGTCGAGCGCGAACAGACGCTGGTGCGCCGTACACAGGTAGAGCATGTTGCCCACTTTAATCGGGGTCACTTCGTTGGTCAGCTCACCCGGATCGTTCGGCATTTTCAGGTCGCCGGTACGGAATACCCAGGCTTCCTTCAGGTTTTTCACGTTGTCCGCGTTGATCTGCTTCAGCGGGGAGTAACGTTGACCTTCCTGATTACGACCATAGGCTGGCCAGTCGCCGTCAGCCACCTGCGAGATAGCCGCAGCCGGCGTGGATTCAGTGTTCAGCGTACCGTGGATCTCCTGCGGGTCGTTGAATCCGGCCCAGGTCAGGATGCCGCCACTAATCAGCAGGGCAACGACCAGACCGGCTACAGCACCACTGGAAGGGACGATCAGACGACGCCAGACAAACGGCAGGATCAGCCAGATACCGAAGAAGACCAGAATGTCGCTGCGCGGCGTCAACGCCCAGAAGTCGAACCCGACCTCCCAGACGCCCCAGATCATGGTTGCGAGCAGTAACGCTGCGTACAGCCACAGAGCAGATTGTTTTCTGCGTAAAAGCAGGACGGTTACGCCAACCATAACCAGACCCGCAATCGGGTAGTACCAGGAGCCGCCAATCGCGACCAGCCATACGCCACCGATTAACAAATACAGCGCGCAGAATGCGGCAAACGCGGCTGTTAATGTCACCAGTAGACGCGGCTGTTTAGTTTTTGTTTCAGCCATAGAAAAGTACTCGTCAGTTTTGTTAATTATTTGCTAGCAATTAATTATAGGTATTAACAACTGTGATCGGAATCACAAATATTGCTTTTTATAACTCATACGCCAGGGCAATCCATTTACTGGTATAATGGCTGGCTTGCGTATCGATGCCGGAGCGAGAGTCATCCGCATTGAGAGATTTTCACTAAAATCATTTGGTTAGTAATATGAAACATACTGTTGAAGTGATGATCCCGGAAGCCGAGATCAAAGCGCGTATCGCCGAACTGGGTCGTCAAATCACCGAACATTACAAGGACAGCGGCAGCGAAATGGTGCTGGTCGGTCTGTTGCGTGGTTCTTTCATGTTCATGGCAGACCTGTGCCGTGAAGTGCAGGTGCCG
>NZ_JADCLG010000047.1:0-5349 GCF_014982425.1 Enterobacter cloacae complex sp. I1M
TCCCCTCACCCCGGCCCTCTCCCCAAAGGGGCGAGGGTGTTCAAGTTCCCTCTCCCCTTTGGGGAGAGGGTTAGGGTGAGGGGCATTTACAGGATTAGCGTTTCTTACCCATCGCCGCTGCCAGAGCATCCATCATCGCGCTGTTGCCTGCTGGCTGTGCGTCACGTCCGCGTGGCTTCGCGGCTTTCGCTGCCGGACGCTGCTGTTCACGGCCACCGCCATTACCGCCACGGCGCGCGTTAGTGTCGCCCGGCTGCTCGTCCAGACGCATGGTCAGGGCGATACGCTTGCGCTGAAGATCCACTTCCAGCACTTTCACCTTCACGATGTCGCCCGCTTTGACCACGGTGTGCGGATCTTCAACGAACTTGTCGGCGAGGGAAGAGATATGCACCAGACCGTCCTGATGCACGCCGATATCCACAAACGCGCCAAAGTTGGTGACGTTGGTTACCGCCCCTTCCAGCACCATGCCCGGCAGCAGGTCGTTCATGGTTTCCACGCCGTCAGCAAAGGTCGCGGTTTTAAACTCAGGACGCGGATCGCGGCCCGGTTTTTCCAGCTCTTTGATGATGTCAGTGACCGTCGGCACGCCGAACTGTTCGTCGGTAAAATCCACCGCTTTCAGGTTACGCAGCGCGCTGCTGTCGCCCATCAGGTCTTTCAGCGCCTGCTGGGTGGCGGCCAGGATACGCTCGACAACCGGATAGGCTTCCGGGTGAACGGTAGAGGCATCCAGCGGGTTATCGCCGTGGTTGATGCGCAGGAAGCCCGCGCACTGCTCAAATGCTTTCGGCCCCAGACGGCTCACCTTCAGCAACTGCTGGCGGTTCTGGAACTGACCGTTCTCATCACGCCAGGCGACGATATTCTGCGCCATCATACGGGTCAGACCCGCCACGCGGGTCAGCAGGGGAACGGAAGCGGTGTTCAGGTCCACGCCGACGGCGTTAACACAGTCTTCCACTACCGCATCCAGCTTGCGCGCCAGCTGCGTCTGGCTCACGTCGTGCTGATACTGGCCCACGCCGATGGATTTCGGGTCAATCTTCACCAGCTCCGCCAGCGGATCCTGCAAACGACGGGCGATAGAGACCGCACCGCGCAGGGAAACGTCCAGATCCGGGAACTCCTGCGCTGCCAGTTCCGAGGCGGAATAGACAGATGCCCCCGCTTCACTGACGATCACTTTCTGCGCCGTCACTTTCGGGAACTGCTTCTGCACGTCGAGATAGAAACGTTCGGTTTCGCGGGACGCCGTACCGTTACCGATGGCAACCAGCTCAACGTTGTACTTCTCGCACAGCGCGGCGACGACGACAGCCGCTTTCGCTGCCTGACCGGTGTGCGGGTAAATGGTGTCGGTGGCAACCAGCTTGCCGGTGCCGTCAACCACGGCCACCTTCACGCCGGTACGCAGACCCGGATCGAGACCCATGGTGGCGCGCAGGCCAGCTGGCGCAGCCATCAGCAGGTCGTGCAGGTTACGGGCGAAGACGTTGATCGCTTCGTCTTCGGCGCGCTCGCGCACGGTGCCCATCAGCTCGGTTTCGAGGTGCATGAGCACCTTGATGCGCCAGGTCCAGCTCACCACGCCTTTGCGCCAGCTGTCCGCCGGGGCGTTGTTCAGGCGCAGACCGAGGTGATCCATAATGATCTGCTCACAGTGGCTCTCTTTAGGCGGCTCGTCAAACTGCGGATCGGCATTCAGGGAGAGTTGCAGCACGCCTTCGTTACGACCGCGGAACATCGCCAGCGCGCGGTGAGACGGCGCGGTAGAAATGGGTTCGTGGTGATCGAAGTAGTCGCGGAATTTCGCGCCTTCGTCCTCTTTGCCGGACACCACGGTGGAGACGATATGGGCGTTCTTCCACAGGTAATCACGCACTTTGGCCAGCAGCGCCGCGTCTTCGGCGAAGCGCTCCATCAGAATGTAGCGAGCGCCGTCCAGCGCGGCTTTGGTGTCCGCTACGCCTTTTTCGGCGTCGATAAATCTGGCGGCTTCGGTTTCCGGATCGTGAGACGGCTCGTTCCACAGCAGGTCGGCCAGCGGCTCAAGGCCGGCTTCGATCGCAATCTGCCCGCGCGTGCGGCGCTTCGGTTTGTACGGCAGATAGAGATCTTCAAGTTCGGTTTTGCTCAGGGTACCGTTAATGGCTTTTTCCAGGTCACTGGTCAGCTTTCCCTGCTCGCCGATAGATTTGAGGATCGCCTGACGTCGGTCTTCCAGCTCGCGCAGATAGCCCAGACGGGTCTCAAGGTTACGCAGCTGCGTGTCATCCAGACCGCCGGTGACTTCCTTACGATAACGTGCAATAAACGGCACGGTGTTCCCTTCATCAAGCAGACGAACGGCAGCTTCTACCTGTTCGGCTCTGGCCTGAATATCACCCGCAATAATGCGGCAGAGCGACTCTTTCATCATGGTCAGTTCATCTTGTGGATCGAAAATCAGGGGGATAGTTATACGGGCTGACACCAAAAAATGCCAGCCGGGGAGGGCGCTCTCGGACTATTTAACATACTCGATTTCGTTGACGTACCAGCTTGCTTCACCCGCGGGCGTCTGGACAACGGCTAAATCGCCCACCTCTTTTTTCAGCAGGGCGCGGGCCATGGGTGAATCGATAGAAATGTAATCCTTACGACCGAAAATTTCATCATAGCCAACGATACGAAAACGCAGGGTGTCGCCGTTGTCGTTTTCAATTTCGACCCACGCGCCGAAAAACACTTTACCTTCCTGCTGCGGGGAGTAATCGACAATTTTGAGATTCTCGAGGCACTTCGTCAGGTAGCGTACCCGGCGATCGATTTCGCGTAGTCGCTTTTTATTGTACTGATAGTCCGCATTCTCGCTGCGGTCGCCCAGACTTGCGGCCCAGGTGACTTTTTTGGTCACTTCCGGACGCTCTTCGCGCCACAGGTAATCCATCTCTTTTTTGAGTTTCTCGTACCCTTCACGGGTGATCAGAGGCGTTTTCATGGTGCTGCCTTTAATGCCGGTTAACTGTCTTTGCGCACAATACGTAGCGCACAGTGTAACAGACAAGATTAATAATGATTTATGTGATGAAATGAACAGATAAGCTGCTGTTAAATATGCTTTGTAACAATTTCGTCTAGAATTTATACCAGAATTTGCTGGTCGAACCCGTGCACTTTTTTAGAATACGCTGTTCCAGGCTTATCCGAACCTTTGGGAGTACACACAATGCAAGAGAACTACAAAATTCTGGTCGTAGATGACGACATGCGCCTGCGTGCGCTGCTGGAACGTTATCTGACCGAGCAGGGCTTCCAGGTTCGTAGCGTCGCGAACGCGGAACAGATGGATCGTCTGCTGACGCGTGAATCCTTCCACCTGATGGTGTTGGACCTGATGCTGCCTGGCGAAGATGGGCTCTCTATTTGCCGTCGTCTGCGTAGCCAGAGCAACCCGATGCCAATCATCATGGTGACGGCGAAGGGTGAAGAAGTTGACCGTATCGTCGGCCTTGAGATTGGCGCTGATGACTACATTCCTAAGCCGTTCAACCCGCGTGAACTGCTGGCGCGTATTCGCGCCGTGCTGCGTCGTCAGGCGAACGAGCTGCCGGGCGCGCCGTCTCAGGAAGAGGCCGTCATTGCATTCGGTAAGTTCAAGCTGAACCTCGGCACCCGTGAAATGTTCCGTGAAGATGAGCCAATGCCGCTCACCAGCGGCGAGTTTGCGGTACTGAAAGCGCTGGTCAGCCACCCGCGTGAACCGCTTTCACGTGACAAGCTGATGAACCTGGCGCGCGGCCGTGAATACTCCGCAATGGAACGTTCTATCGACGTGCAGATCTCTCGTCTGCGCCGCATGGTGGAAGAAGATCCGGCGCATCCTCGTTATATTCAGACCGTGTGGGGTCTGGGCTACGTGTTTGTCCCGGACGGCTCTAAAGCATGAGGCGAATGCGCTTCTCGCCGCGAAGTTCGTTTGCCCGCACGCTGTTATTGATCGTCACCCTGCTGTTTGTCAGCCTGGTGACGACCTACCTGGTGGTGCTGAACTTTGCGATCCTGCCGAGCCTTCAGCAGTTTAATAAGGTGCTGGCATACGAAGTGCGTATGCTGATGACCGACAAACTGCAACTGGAGGACGGCACGCAGTTGGTTGTTCCCCCGGCATTCCGTCGGGAAATCTACCGTGAGTTGGGCATTTCTCTCTATTCGAACGAAGCGGCGGAAGATGCCGGCCTGCGCTGGGCGCAGCACTATGAATTCCTTAGCCAGCAGATGGCGCAGCAGCTTGGCGGCCCGACGGAAGTGCGCGTTGAGGTCAATAAAAGCTCGCCGGTTGTCTGGCTGAAAACCTGGCTGTCACCCAACATCTGGGTGCGTGTTCCGCTCACCGAGATTCATCAGGGCGACTTCTCACCGCTGTTCCGATACACCCTGGCGATCATGCTGCTGGCCATCGGTGGCGCATGGCTGTTTATTCGTATCCAGAACCGACCGCTGGTCGACCTGGAGCATGCGGCATTGCAGGTTGGTAAAGGTATTATCCCACCGCCGCTGCGCGAGTATGGCGCATCGGAAGTGCGCTCGGTAACGCGTGCTTTTAACCACATGGCGGCAGGCGTTAAACAGCTGGCTGACGACCGTACGCTGCTGATGGCGGGGGTTAGCCATGACCTTCGCACCCCGCTGACACGTATCCGGCTGGCAACAGAGATGATGGGCGAGCAGGATGGTTATCTTGCAGAGTCCATCAACAAGGATATCGAAGAGTGTAACGCCATCATCGAGCAGTTTATCGACTACCTGCGTACCGGGCAGGAGATGCCGATGGAGATGGCGGATCTGAACGCGGTTCTGGGCGAAGTTGTTGCCGCCGAAAGCGGCTACGAACGTGAAATTGCGACCGACCTTCAGGCGGGCGAGATTCAGGTACGTATGCACCCGCTCTCCATCAAACGCGCGGTAGCGAATATGGTGGTCAACGCGGCGCGCTACGGCAACGGTTGGATCAAAGTCAGCAGCGGTACGGAACTCAACCGCGCCTGGTTCCAGGTGGAAGACGATGGCCCGGGCATCAAGCCTGAGCAGCGTAAGCACCTGTTCCAGCCGTTTGTGCGCGGCGACAGCGCGCGCAGCACCAGCGGAACCGGCTTAGGCCTGGCGATTGTGCAGCGTATTGTTGATAACCATAACGGACTGCTGGAAATTGGCACCAGCGAACGGGGTGGTTTGAGCATTCGCGCATGGTTACCGGTGCCGGTTTTACGGGGGCAGGTGAAAGAGAGTTAAAAAAGGGTGGGGCCTGATGCCCTCACCCCGGCCCTCTCCCACGGGGAGAGGGTTCCCCACAAATTAATGCGA
>NZ_JADCLG010000048.1:0-3265 GCF_014982425.1 Enterobacter cloacae complex sp. I1M
TTTTCAGAACGCACAAAGCAAAAAACCCCGCACCTTCCGGTACGGGGTTCTTTCTGATTGATGCCTGGCAGTTCCCTACTCTCACATGGGGAGACCCCACACTACCATCGGCGCTACGGCGTTTCACTTCTGAGTTCGGCATGGGGTCAGGTGGGACCACCGCGCTAAAGCCGCCAGGCAAATTCTGTTAATCTGTATCAGGCTGAAAATCGTGTCTGTCTCTCTTCGCCAAAACAGCTTCGGCGTTGTAAGGTTAAGCCTCACGGTTCATTAGTATCGGTTAGCTCAACGCATCGCTGCGCTTACACACCCGACCTATCAACGTCGTCGTCTTCAACGTTCCTTCAGGAGACTTAAAGTCTCAGGGAGAACTCATCTCGGGGCAAGTTTCGTGCTTAGATGCTTTCAGCACTTATCTTTTCCGCATTTAGCTACCGGGCAGTGCCATTGGCATGACAACCCGAACACCAGTGATGCGTCCACTCCGGTCCTCTCGTACTAGGAGCAGCCCCCCTCAATTCTCCAGCGCCCACGGCAGATAGGGACCGAACTGTCTCACGACGTTCTAAACCCAGCTCGCGTACCACTTTAAATGGCGAACAGCCATACCCTTGGGACCTACTTCAGCCCCAGGATGTGATGAGCCGACATCGAGGTGCCAAACACCGCCGTCGATATGAACTCTTGGGCGGTATCAGCCTGTTATCCCCGGAGTACCTTTTATCCGTTGAGCGATGGCCCTTCCATTCAGAACCACCGGATCACTATGACCTGCTTTCGCACCTGCTCGCGCCGTCACGCTCGCAGTCAAGCTGGCTTATGCCATTGCACTAACCTCCTGATGTCCGACCAGGATTAGCCAACCTTCGTGCTCCTCCGTTACTCTTTGGGAGGAGACCGCCCCAGTCAAACTACCCACCAGACACTGTCCGCAACCCGGATTACGGGTCTACGTTAGAACACCAGCCATTAAAGGGTGGTATTTCAAGGTTGGCTCCACGCAGACTGGCGTCCACGCTTCAAAGCCTCCCACCTATCCTACACATCAAGGACCAGTGTTCAGTGTCAAGCTATAGTAAAGGTTCACGGGGTCTTTCCGTCTTGCCGCGGGTACACTGCATCTTCACAGCGAGTTCAATTTCACTGAGTCTCGGGTGGAGACAGCCTGGCCATCATTACGCCATTCGTGCAGGTCGGAACTTACCCGACAAGGAATTTCGCTACCTTAGGACCGTTATAGTTACGGCCGCCGTTTACCGGGGCTTCGATCAAGAGCTTCGCGTTGCCGCTAACCCCATCAATTAACCTTCCGGCACCGGGCAGGCGTCACACCGTATACGTCCACTTTCGTGTTTGCACAGTGCTGTGTTTTTAATAAACAGTTGCAGCCAGCTGGTATCTTCGACTGATTTCAGCTCCGTCCGCAGGGACTTCACCTACATATCAGCGTGCCTTCTCCCGAAGTTACGGCACCATTTTGCCTAGTTCCTTCACCCGAGTTCTCTCAAGCGCCTTGGTATTCTCTACCTGACCACCTGTGTCGGTTTGGGGTACGATTTCGTGTTACCTGATGCTTAGAGGCTTTTCCTGGAAGCAGGGCATTTATCACTTCAGCACCGTAGTGCCTCGTCATCACACCTCAGCGTTAATAAGGTACCGGATTTACCTGGAACCTCCGCCTACATGCTTAAACCGGGACAACCGTCGCCCGGCTGACATAGCCTTCTCCGTCCCCCCTTCGCAGTAACACCAAGTACAGGAATATTAACCTGTTTCCCATCGACTACGCCTTTCGGCCTCGCCTTAGGGGTCGACTCACCCTGCCCCGATTAACGTTGGACAGGAACCCTTGGTCTTCCGGCGAGCGGGCTTTTCACCCGCTTTATCGTTACTTATGTCAGCATTCGCACTTCTGATACCTCCAGCATGCCTCACAGCACACCTTCAACGGCTTACAGAACGCTCCCCTACCCAACAACACATAGTGTCGCTGCCGCAGCTTCGGTGCATGGTTTAGCCCCGTTACATCTTCCGCGCAGGCCGACTCGACCAGTGAGCTATTACGCTTTCTTTAAATGATGGCTGCTTCTAAGCCAACATCCTGGCTGTCTGTGCCTTCCCACATCGTTTCCCACTTAACCATGACTTTGGGACCTTAGCTGGCGGTCTGGGTTGTTTCCCTCTTCACGACGGACGTTAGCACCCGCCGTGTGTCTCCCGTGATAACATTCTTCGGTATTCGTAGTTTGCATCGGGTTGGTAAGCCGGGATGGCCCCCTAGCCGAAACAGTGCTCTACCCCCGAAGATGAGTTCACGAGGCGCTACCTAAATAGCTTTCGGGGAGAACCAGCTATCTCCCGGTTTGATTGGCCTTTCACCCCCAGCCACAGGTCATCCGCTAATTTTTCAACATTAGTCGGTTCGGTCCTCCAGTTAGTGTTACCCAACCTTCAACCTGCCCATGGCTAGATCACCGGGTTTCGGGTCTATACCCTGCAACTTAACGCCCAGTTAAGACTCGGTTTCCCTTCGGCTCCCCTATACGGTTAACCTTGCTACAGAATATAAGTCGCTGACCCATTATACAAAAGGTACGCAGTCACCCCATAAAGAGGCTCCCACTGCTTGTACGTACACGGTTTCAGGTTCTTTTTCACTCCCCTCGCCGGGGTTCTTTTCGCCTTTCCCTCACGGTACTGGTTCACTATCGGTCAGTCAGGAGTATTTAGCCTTGGAGGATGGTCCCCCCATATTCAGACAGGATACCACGTGTCCCGCCCTACTCTTCGAGTTCACAGCAAGTGTGCTTTCGTGTACGGGACTATCACCCTGTACCGTCGGACTTTCCAGACCGTTCCACTAACACACAAGCTGATTCAGACTCCGGGCTGCTCCCCGTTCGCTCGCCGCTACTGGGGGAATCTCGGTTGATTTCTTTTCCTCGGGGTACTTAGATGTTTCAGTTCCCCCGGTTCGCCTCGTTAACCTATGTATTCAGTTAACGATAGTGCAACGGATTGCACTGGGTTTCCCCATTCGGACATCGCCGGGTCAAAGGTTCATATCACCTCGCCGGCGCTTTTCGCAGATTAGCACGTCCTTCATCGCCTCTGACTGCCAGGGCATCCACCGTGTACGCTTAGTCGCTTAACCTCACAACCCGAAGATGTTTCACTTCTGATTGCGAAAATTTGAGAGACTCGAACACACATGAGCTGTGTGTCGTTTCAATTTTCAGCTTGATCCAGATTTTTAAAGAGCAAA
>NZ_JADCLG010000049.1:0-430 GCF_014982425.1 Enterobacter cloacae complex sp. I1M
CACTACAAAGGCAGGTTCTTTAAGGTAAGGAGGTGATCCAACCGCAGGTTCCCCTACGGTTACCTTGTTACGACTTCACCCCAGTCATGAATCACAAAGTGGTAAGCGCCCTCCCGAAGGTTAAGCTACCTACTTCTTTTGCAACCCACTCCCATGGTGTGACGGGCGGTGTGTACAAGGCCCGGGAACGTATTCACCGTGGCATTCTGATCCACGATTACTAGCGATTCCGACTTCATGGAGTCGAGTTGCAGACTCCAATCCGGACTACGACGCACTTTATGAGGTCCGCTTGCTCTCGCGAGGTCGCTTCTCTTTGTATGCGCCATTGTAGCACGTGTGTAGCCCTACTCGTAAGGGCCATGATGACTTGACGTCATCCCCACCTTCCTCCAGTTTATCACTGGCAGTCTCCTTTGAGTTCCCGGCC
>NZ_JADCLG010000005.1:0-104574 GCF_014982425.1 Enterobacter cloacae complex sp. I1M
GGGGCGGGGTGGGGGGCTGAAAACCCCCGTCCCCAACCCACCCGGCAAGCCGTGAATACACCACGTCCACCGCCTCTTTCACCGGCGGCGTCATCGGATAATAAAACCCGACGATGTCCGGCTGAATGCCCAGAAACAGCACCTCACCCACGTCGTCTTTAATCTGATCTACCAGGTAGTTCAGCGGCATGTTGTGGGTGGTCATCATAAACATCTCGGCGATGTCGTCCGGGTCAATCAGGCGGATCTCGCCGGGGTTGAGCCCCATATCGGTGGCATCGACGATTAACAACCTGTCCGGGCGCAGCTCGCGAATGGCCACCACGTCGTTTTCCGGCGCGCTGCCGCCGTCAATCACCACCCAGTTGCCCGGCGGGTTCGCGGCGCACATCTCCGCCAGCAGCGGGCCCGCGCCGTCGTCGCCCATCATGCTGTTGCCGACACACAGTAAAACGTCAGTCACGTAATCTCCTCACCATCAGGTAGATGGCGCTCTCCTGATGAATATCGTGCAGCATGCCGAGCAGCGTTTTGCTCCACGCCTGCTGCGCCGGGGTTTGCCTGCTCAGCGCCGCGTCAAAGGCGTTGGCGAGCATCGCAATGTGGTTGGCGTCGATAACGATCTCACCGTACTTCGGCACGCCCTCCATTTTGCGCCGCGCCGTGCTGCCCTCCTCCAGCGTGGCGATCCACGCCAGGTACTCGGGCCACGGGCAGCTTAACGCCGCCTCCAGGCAGTCGATTACCCCGAGGTGGTGCCCAATCGCCAGGCTGTAATAGACCACCTGCTGCGCCGCATCCGGCGTGGCATCGTTCTCATCAATAAACTTACGGCTCAGTTGGCTGAACACCACCGTTTCACTCATCGGATACGCGCCTCATCCACAATACTGTTCAGGTTTGCCACGATCTCATTGAGACGCGGATCGTTCTCGGCCTCCAGCCAGCGCGCCACCTGATGGTCGCCCTGGCTCAGCAGACGCAGATAATCGTCGGCAATCTGACGGCCATAGCGGTAACCCGCCAGCCTGCGCGCCGTGCGATCGATCTTCACCCGCAGCGGCTGCACCATATCCGGGTGCAGGAGAGTGGCTGGCTGGTTGTCCAGCTCGCCCGGCTCGCGGGCGTGGATCTTCTGCTCCAGCAGGCCGAGCGCCATGGCAAAACCGTACAGCGTGGCGGCGGGCGTCGGCGGGCAGCCCGGAATGTAAACGTCCACCGGCACGATTTTGTCGGTGCCGCCCCAGACGCAGTAAAGATCGTGGAAGATGCCGCCGCTGTTGCCGCAGGCGCCGTAGGAGATGCAGATTTTCGGATCCGGCGCAGACTGCCAGGCGCGCAGCGCAGGCGAGCGCATCGCGCGGGTGACCGCGCCGGTGAACAGCAGGATATCCGCGTGGCGCGGGGACGGCACCACTTTGATGCCGAAGCGTTCGGCGTCAAACAGCGGCGACAGGGTGGCGAAGATTTCGATCTCACAGCCGTTGCAGCCGCCGCAGTCCACGCGATAGACGTAGGCCGAGCGTTTGATTTTTTTCAGCAGCGACGCCTTCATGCTGGCGATGGACTCCTCCACCGTCAGCGGCACCGGAATGCCGTTAGCGTCGCGCGGGCCGAGTAAGTTTTCCATCAGCTGGCCTCTCTCATATGACGGGTTAAATCGATGCGGTCAGACGGCAGCAGGCATTTCTGACGTTTGCACTCCGGGCAGGTTTCGAAGCTTTCACGGTGATGCTCCGCACGCACGTCGCCGTTGTGCTTCAGCAGCGCGATGGCGTAGTCGATCTCTTTTTGCACGGCGAACGGACGCTTGCAGACGCGGCAGTTGCACAGCGCAAAGCGCGACTGCTGGAGGAAATCCTCTTTTTTCCACACCGCCAGCTCGTACTCCTGAGACAGGCGAATGGCTACCGTCGGGCAGACCTCCTCGCAGCGGCCGCAGAAGATGCAGCGCCCGAGGTTAAACTGCCAGGCCAGCTCGCCGGTTTTCAGGTCCGTTTCCACCGTTAAGGCATTCGACGGGCAGGCGTTGACGCAGGCCGCGCAGCCGATGCACTGCTGCGGGTTGTGCTCCGGCTTGCCGCGAAAGTTTTTATCCACCGGCATCGGCTCCAGCGGATAACTGCTGGTCTGCGCGCCGGTTTTGATCACTTTTTTGATAAAGGTAAACATGACGAGTCCTTATTTCAGCGGCGAGTTCTTACGCTCGATGCTGTAGCGCTCAAGCTCTTTGTACGGCACCACCTGGCTTTTCTTCTTGCGCACGTCCACGACGGTCATGCGATCGGTGCAGGAGTAGCACGGATCGAGGCTGCCGATGATCAGCGGCGCGTCAGAGACGGTGTTACCGCGCAGCATGTAGCGCAGGGTTGGCCAGTTGGCGTAGGTCGCCGCACGGCAGCGCCAGCGGTAGAGCTTCTGGTTGTCGCCGGTCATGCTCCAGTGAATGTCATCCCCGCGCGGCGCTTCGGCGAATCCGAGGGCAAAGCGGTTTGGAATGTAGGTGAAGCCTTCCACCATCAGCGGGCCGCCCGGCAGGTTATCAAGGCCGTAGTCGATCATGTTCAGCGCGGTAAACACCTCGTTGATGCGCACCTTCAGGCGGGAGATGACGTCGCAGCCCTGCTCGCTGTGCACGGTCATCGGCAGCAGGCCGTAGCCGACGAACGGGTGATCGGCGCGGGTGTCGCGGGCGTGGCCGCTGGCGCGCACCATCGGGCCGACGTTGCTGAAGTCGCGGGCGATTTCAGGGTCAAGACGACCAATCCCGACGGTGCGCTGCTCGATGTTGGGCGTGCTGAGCAGCATGTCCACCAGCTCCTGCACGTCGCGGCGCATCTGCTGCGCCAGCTGGCGGGTCTGGATCATGTCGTCTTTCAGCAGGTCGCGGCGGATCCCGCCGATCAGGTTCAGGCCGTAGGTTTTACGCGCCCCGGTGAGGATCTCCGCCATCTTCATTGATGCCTCACGCACGCGGAAGAACTGCATAAACCCGGAGTCAAAGCCGACGAAGTGGCAGGCCAGGCCGAGGTTCAGCAGGTGTGAGTGCAGGCGTTCCACCTCCAGCAGAATGGCGCGGATCATCTGCGCGCGTTCCGGCACCACGATCCCCATGCCGTTCTCCACCGAGGTGGTGTAGGCGGTGCTGTGGGCAAAGCCGCAGATGCCGCACACGCGGTCAGAAAGAAACGTGACTTCGTTGTAGCCCATGCGGGTCTCCGCCAGCTTCTCCATGCCGCGGTGGACGTAGAACAGGCGGTAGTCGGCGTCGATAATGTTTTCGCCGTCGACGAACAGGCGGAAGTGGCCCGGTTCGTCAGAGGTGACGTGCAGCGGGCCGATCGGCACCACATTATTCTTCTTGCTGCCCAGCTCGTTGATGAACTCGTAGGTTTCGCTGTCGGTTGTCGGGGCCGGACGCTGGCGGTAGTCCATGCTGTCCTTGCGCAGCGGATAGAGTTCATCCGGCCAGTCGTCCGGCAGCACCAGGCGACGCTCGTCAGGCAGACCAACCGGCACCAGGCCGTACATGTCGCGCACTTCGCGCTCGCCCCAGACGGCGGCGGGTACGCGCGGCGTGACGGACGGGTACTCCGGCTTGTTCGGGTCAACTTCGACGCGCACGGTGAGCCAGCACTTCTCGCCCTGCTCCATCGACATCACGTAGTACACCGCATAGTTGCCGCACAGCTGACGCTCGTCGTTGCCGAACAGCACCGACAGCCAGCCGCCCTGCTGGTAGTAAAGAAACTCCACCACTTCCGGCAGGTAGTTCACCTTAATGGTGACGGTTACCTGGTCTTTGGTTTGCCATGACTCCTCCAGCACCACGCCCGGGAAAGCCTGATGCAACGCGGCGAGATACTGCTGACCTTTCTTTTCTTCAGACATAAACACTCTCTTTAATCACGCCACCAGCAAGGAGACGAACGCTAAAAATGCAAAACCAAAACCAGCCCAGGTAATGCGTGACGTTTCGACAAAACGCAGGCGCGCCATGCTGTTTTCAAACAGGGCAATCACCAGCACGCCGATAAGCAGCTTGAGCGCAGCCACCACAACGGCCAGCAGCAGGCCGCCCGCAGAGAAGTGCGTCATCTGCCCCCACGGGAAGAAAACGCCGACGAACATCTGCAACACCACCAGCTGCTTGAGGCTGATGCCCCACTTCAGCACCGCAAAGCCGTTGCCGCTGTACTCGGTGAGTGGCCCCTCCTGCAATTCCTGCTCCGCTTCCGCGAGATCGAACGGCAGCTTGCCCATCTCGATAAAGGTGGCGAACGCGCAGGCGCAGAGCGCCAGCACCAGCGGGAGCGAACGTGAAACCGGCCAGTGGTAAACGGTGTCGGTGATGAAACTGATGTGGGTCGAGCCAGCAACCTGCGCGGCGACCCACAGCCCCAGCAGCAGAATTGGCTCAACCAGCACGCCGAGCATCGCCTCACGACTGGCGCCGATACCCGTAAACGGGCTGCCGGTGTCCAGGCCCGCAATCGCAAAGAAGAAACGCGCGATGGCGAAGAGGTAGATCAGCGTAATCAGATCGCCAAGCACGGGCAGCGGCGAGCCCACCGTCACTACCGGCAGCGCGGTGGCGATGGTCAGCATCACGCCGACCATCACGAACGGCGTCAGGCGGAACACCCAACCTGAGGCATCCGGCGCGACGCTCTGACGGGAGAGCAGCTTGAAGAGATCGCGGTACTCCTGGAGCACGCCAGGCCCGCGACGGTTGTGTAGCCGGGCGCGCGCCACGCGCGTGATGCCCGACAGCAGCGGCGCGGCGGCGAATAGCACCAGCGCCTGAAGTATTGCCAGTAACAAACTCATGTCAGGCTCCTCGTGAAATGACAATCACCACCAGCACCGCCAGCTCGATCAGCGCCAGGCGGCGGAACAGCACGGGCACGGCGGCACTCTGCCAGCCCGGCACCCAGCCCACCGGGTTCAGCCAGTGGCGCAGCTTCAGCACGGCGGCGAAGTTCTCCTTCACCGGCATGGCGAAACCGTGGGCGGTGATGACCATCGACTGCTCGTGTTCGTAGCCGCAGGCCCACGCCGCGCCGCGCGAGCGGGAGGCGAGACGGTCGCGTCTGAAGAACAGCATCAGCACGAACGGCAGGAGCGGCGCGGCAATCAGCAGCAGCGCCATCATCGGCTGGGACACGACGGTATGCGCCGTAGCCAGCGGCAGCGGAATGGCGTGGCCCAGAAGCGGCAGCAGCCACGGCGCGGCAACCCCACCTGCGATACAGCACAGCGCCAGCGCGACCACGCTGGTGGCCATCAGCACCGGGGCGCAACAGGCGTTTTCCGCTTCGCGGGTGCGCGGCGCGCCCAGGAAGGTGACGCCGTAAACCTTCGCCATACACATCACCGCCAGCGCCCCGGTAATCGCCAGCCCAACCGCCAGCAGCGGGCCGAGCAGCCGCGCGATAAACGCGTCGCTCTGGCCGAGCGCGAAGAAGGATTGATAGATCACCCACTCCCCGGCAAAGCCGTTCAGCGGTGGAAGCGCGGCCATCGCCATCAGCCCGACCAGCATCGCCAGCGAAATGACGGGCATTTTTTTGCCAATCCCGCCGAGCTTTTCAATATCGCGGTGCCCGGTGCGAAACCAGACGCTGCCCGCGCCGAGGAACAGGGTGCTTTTAAACAGGCTGTGGTTGATAAGGTGATACAGACCGCCAATAAACCCGGCGGCAATCAGCGCCGGCTGGTTGAGCGCCAGCCCGGTGACGCCTGCGCCCATGCCGAGCAGGATGATGCCGATATTCTCCAGGGTGTGGTACGCCAGCAGGCGCTGGATGTTATGCTCCATCAGGGCGTACAGCCCGCCGACAAATGCGGTGATCATCCCGGCAATCAGCAGCGCCACGCCCCACCACAGCGGCGGCTGGCCGCCCGTCAGGGTTATCGTCAGGATGCCGAACAGACCGACCTTCATCACCACGGTGGAGAACAGCGCGGCAGCCGGGGCCGAGGCATTGGCATGCGCCTGCGGCACCCAGCCGTGCAGCGGGATAATCCCGGCCAGCAGGCCAAAACCGACTACGCCCAACAGCCAGACGTCATTCCCCAGCGGCTGGCCGTTAAGCACGGCAAAGTCCAGCGTGCCGAAACGCTGCCACACCAGCCAGCAGGCCAGCGCCAGCAGCAGCGTGCCGAGTCGTCCGAGCGCAAACCACAGCTTGCCGGAGGCGCTGCATCCGGTCAGGAACACGCCGCACAGGGCCATGATTTCAGCCATCACCACCAGCGCGCCGAGGTTGCTGGCGACAACAGTGCAGACCGCGGCGGCCATCAACAGGTTAACCAGCAGGCCGTTGGCGTTGGTGTGCTGATGGCGGTGCCAGTCGATATTAAACAGGCTGATAAACAGCCCACACAGACCAAAGGTGACCAGCCAGATGGCATTTAGCGGCGTAAGCTCAACGGCGTGGTGAATCAGCGGGATGAGGGTGTCGACGGATTGGCCGTCGATCAGGACAGCGCCGCCCGCCGCCAGCGTCATCAGGCTGCCGACCGCTCCGCCGATACCGGCGATCCAGCCGCTCAGCGTTTTATGGAAGGAGAGGAGCAGTGCCAGGACAGCGGCGACGGCAAACCAGGCCACGCCGCTGGTCATCATAACTATCGCGTTCATTTCGCCCCCTCGTTAAGCGCCCGCAGCAGCGAAAGATCGCCGACGTCAGTATTGATGGTCAGCTCGCGCTTGCGTTTGCTGGTGCGGGCGATGTCGCGAATATTAACCAGAATTAACGCTTTGGTCGGACAGGTGCGCACGCAAGCCGGACCCTGTTCATCGAAGCTGCACAGGTCGCACTTCACCGCAACGGCACGAATGCCCGGCACCCAGTCGAGCAGCGTGCTCACGCGTGCCGGAGCCGGTGGCGCAGGCGGCGCTTTCGGGGTGTTGGCATTCGCCGGAATATGCAGCGGACGGCTGCCGGAAAACTCAATGGCGCCAAACGGACAGGCGATGCCGCACAGCTTGCAGCTCACGCACAGGCTTTCGTTCAGCTGTACCGCGCCGTCAACGCGGGTGATGGCATTGACGGGACAGACGCCCGCGCATGGCGCGTCTTCACAGTGGTGACAGAGCTGCGGGGCAGACTCTTTCTCATTACGCATGACGCGCAGGCGCGGCATGGACTGTAGCCCGTGCAGGCGGTGCGTTTCCGAGCACGCCGCCTCACAGGTTCGACAGCCAATACAGACCGTCGAGTCAGCAATTACAAAACGGTTCACCGGGTCATCCTCTGGTGATGGTCATTTTTGACGAAAAAAACTGTCTTATCGACACTTCTCGACACTCGCTTTTCAGGCCACGTTCGCGGAGGATTTTCCGTCGATCAGCTGTTTCAGGTTGATCGGCTGATCGTGCTCAACGGCAGCGTAGAGGCCGTTATAAACCGGCGCGATTTTCTCCAGATAGTGCTCCAGCACCTGCTGGCGATCGCGGGTGCTGACGTGACCGTCCACCATGCCGTCGGCCATCAGTTGGGCTTTCGCAATACACTGTTTTTCACCCTCTTTTGTCTCAACGTAATACTCAATGGTGTGGCTGTTGAAGCTCTCCGCCAGGGTGACAAAAATCGTGAAGTGTCCAAACAACACAAAGCGCATATCCCCCTGCGCTGCGCAGCTCATGGCATGGTGCAGACGGGCTTTTGACAGGGTGATCCCCTGAACCAGAGAGTTGCAGTAGAGGTGCCACTGATCCTGAAGCTGCTGATGACGTTGCGCGATGTAATCCGCTTTTTCGCTAATTTCCCAAATAGTCATAAAAGGTATCCGGTTAATGGAGTTAGCGGCTGTTAAGCAGATTTCGTGCCAGTTTTTAATTTATTGATTTAAATGGATTTTAAAGAGATGCGCACTGTCACCGCTGCGGTGTCGACGTGTCATTTCGACAGCGTTGACATCGTCACGCCGTAACGCAAATCAAGCTGGCACTGTTATTGCATTGAAGGGGCAATTCATTAAGGAGGCGTCATGCACGAAATCACCCTCTGCCAGCGGGCACTGGAACTTATCGAACAGCAGGCTGTGCAGAACCATGCGAAGCGCGTGACCGGCGTCTGGCTGAAGGTCGGGGCGTTTTCCTGCGTCGAGACCAGCGCCCTCACCTTCTGTTTTGAGCTGGTGTGCCGCGGCACGCTGGCGGAGGGTTGCGCACTGCATATCGAGGAGCAGCAGGCGGAGTGCTGGTGCGAGCAGTGTCAGCAGTACGTCACGCTGCTGTCATCGAAGGTACAGCGCTGTCCGCAGTGCCAGAGCAGCGGGCTGCGCATCGTGGCGGATGACGGTATGCAGATCCAACGCCTCGAAATCGAGAAGGAGTAATGTATGTGTAGTACCTGCGGTTGCGCTGAAGGCAACCTGTATATAGAAGGGGATGAACACCGTCCCCACTCCGCGTTTCGCTCCGCGCCCTTTTCCCCTGCCCCGCGTCCCGCGGCGGCACTGACCGGCATCACCTTTGCGCCGCAGCGTTCAGACGCGGGCGACCTGCATTACGGCCACGGCGAAGCGGGCACCCACGCGCCGGGCATCAGCCAGCGCGAGATGCTGGAGGTGGAGATTAACGTGCTGGACAAAAATAACCAGCTCGCCGCCCGCAATCGCGCCCGCTTTGCCGCCCGTCAACAGCTGGTACTGAACCTGGTCTCCAGCCCCGGCTCCGGTAAAACCACCCTGCTGACCGAAACCCTCAAACGACTGAATAAACGAGTCTCCTGCGCCGTTATCGAAGGCGATCAGCAAACGGTAAACGACGCGGCGCGCATCCGCGAAACCGGTACGCCTGCGATTCAGGTCAACACCGGGAAAGGGTGCCACCTGGACGCGCAGATGATTGCCGACGCCGCCCCGCGCCTGCCGCTGGCGGATAACGGCATCCTGTTTATTGAAAACGTCGGCAACCTGGTCTGCCCGGCAAGCTTCGACCTTGGCGAGCGGCATAAAGTGGCGGTGCTCTCCGTGACCGAAGGGGAAGACAAGCCGCTGAAGTATCCACATATGTTTGCCGCCGCCTCCCTCATGCTGCTGAACAAAGTCGACCTGCTGCCGTACCTGAATTTCGACGTGGATAAGTGCCTGGCTTACGCCCGGGAAGTGAACCCGGACATTGAGATCCTGCTGGTTTCCGCCACGCGCGGCGACGGGATGGACGCCTGGCTGAACTGGCTGGAGAGCGAACGATGTGCATAGGCGTCCCCGGACAAATTCATTCCATCGTCGGCAATCAGGCCAAAGTGGAGGTCTGCGGCATCCTGCGCGATGTCGATCTGACGCTGGTGGGCAGCCACGATGAGACCGGCGCATCGCGTCTCGGCCAGTGGGTGCTGGTCCACGTGGGGTTTGCCATGAGCGTGATTAATGAGGAAGAAGCCCGCGACACGCTGGACGCGCTACAGAATATGTTCGACGTTGAGCCGGACGTGGGTGCCCTGCTGTATGGTGAGGAACGATAACACATGCGTTACGTTGATGAATATCGCGCGCCTGAGCAGGTGTTGCAGCTTATCGATCGCCTGAAAACCCGCGCGTCCCTGCTGGACTACACGAAAGAAAAACCGCTGCGGATCATGGAGGTGTGCGGCGGACACACCCACGCCATCTTTAAATTTGGCCTCGACCAGCTGCTGCCGGAGAACATCGAATTTATCCACGGCCCCGGCTGCCCGGTGTGCGTGCTGCCCATGGGGCGCATCGACAGCTGTCTCGACATCGCCAGCCGCCCCGGTGTGATTTTTTGCACCTTTGGCGACGCCATGCGCGTACCGGGAAAAAATGGCTCGCTGCTCCAGGCGAAGGCGCGCGGCGCGGACGTGCGAATCGTCTACTCACCGATGGATGCCCTGACGCTGGCAGAGGCTAATCCTGAGCGTAAGGTGGTCTTTTTCGGGCTGGGTTTTGAAACCACCATGCCCGCCACCGCTATCACTCTCCAGCAGGCGAAAGCCCGCAACGTCACTAACTTTTACTTTTTCTGCCAGCACATCACGCTTATTCCCACGCTGCGTAGCCTGCTTGAAGCGCCGGACAACGGCATCGACGCCTTCCTGGCACCAGGACACGTCAGCATGGTGATCGGCACAGAAGCCTACGGGTTTATCGCTGAACAGTACAATCGTCCGTTAGTGGTGGCTGGTTTCGAGCCACTTGATCTACTGCAAGGCGTGACCATGCTGGTTGAGCAGAAAATAGCGGCCCTGAGTGTGGTGGAAAATCAGTATCGCCGCGTGGTGCCCGATGCAGGTAACAGACGGGCACAGCAGGCGATAGCCGACGTGTTTAGCGTCGAAGGCGACAGCGAGTGGCGCGGACTGGGGCTGATTGCCGAATCCGGCGTACACCTGACGCCCGCGTATCGCGCCTTCGACGCCGAAGCGCATTTCCGCCCGCAGCCGCAGAAGGTGTGCGACGATCCCCGCGCCCGCTGTGGCGACGTACTCACCGGCAAATGCAAACCTCATCACTGCCCGTTATTTGGCAACGCCTGTAACCCGCAAACCGCGTTTGGCGCGCTGATGGTCTCTTCCGAAGGGGCATGCGCCGCGTGGTATCACTATCGCAACCAGGAGTGTGAAGCATGAACACGGTGGAAATGGCGCACGGAAGCGGTGGACAGGCGATGCAGCAGTTGATTAACAGGCTGTTCATGGAAGCCTTTAACAACCCCTGGCTCGCCGAGCAGGAAGATCAGGCGCGTATTGACCTCGCGGCCCTGACCGCCCACGGCGACAGGCTGGCGTTCTCTACCGACAGCTACGTGATTGACCCGCTGTTCTTCCCGGGCGGCGATATCGGCAAGCTCGCCGTCTGCGGCACGGCAAACGACGTGGCCGTCAGCGGCGCGATCCCCCGCTACCTCTCCTGCGGGTTTATCCTCGAAGAAGGGTTACCCATGGAGACGCTCACGGCGGTGGTCAATAGCATGGCGCACACCGCCCGCGAGGCGGGGATCGCCATCGTGACCGGGGATACCAAGGTGGTGCAGCGCGGCGCGGCGGATAAGCTCTTCATTAACACCGCCGGAATGGGGGCGATCCCCGCCGACATTCACTGGGGCGCACAGCAGCTTTGTGCAGGCGACGTGCTGATTGTCAGCGGCACGCTGGGCTGCCACGGGGCAACCATCCTGAACCTGCGCGAAGGCTTAGGGCTGGATGGCGAGCTGCACAGTGACTGCGCGGTACTCACGCCGTTGATCCAGACGCTGCGCGACATGCCGGGTGTAAAAACCCTGCGCGACGCCACGCGAGGCGGCGTGAATGCCGTCGTACACGAATTTGCCGCAAGCAGCGGCTGCGGAATTGAACTGACCGAGCGCGGCATGCCCGTTAAGCCTGCTGTACGCGGGCTGTGCGAGCTATTAGGGCTAGACCCGCTTAACTTTGCCAACGAAGGCAAGCTGGTGATCGGCGTGGAACGCACGGCGGCGGAAGCCGTACTTGAACAACTGCGCGCACATCCCTTAGGGAAAGACGCGGCCATCATCGGCGACGTGGTTGAGCGCAAAGGGGTGCGCCTGACCGGGCTTTACGGCGTGAAGCGCACGCTGGATCTGCCGCACGCTGAACCGTTACCCCGAATTTGCTAGACCGCGCCAAAAGCGGTCAGCGCTGAATGTCTCTTTTTTGCCAGTTTCTATTGGAAAGCAATAATGCCGTATACACCGATGAGCGATCTTGGACAGCAGGGCCTGTTTGACATCACGCGCACACTTTTACAACAGCCCGACCTCGGCGCGCTGAGCGATGCCCTGACGCGGCTGGTCAGGCAATCAGCGCTGGCGGACAGCGCCGCCATTGTGCTCTGGCATAGCGCAACCCACCGCGCGAGCTATTTCTCAACGCGTGATAACGGCAAAATCTTCGAATATGAAGATGAAACGTTTCTGGCCCACGGTCCGGTGCGACGTATTCTCTCCCGCCCGGAAGCGCTGCACTGCAATTTTGACCAGTTTCGCCAGGCCTGGCCGAAGCTGGCAGAGAGCAACCTTTACCACCCGTTCGGCCACTACAGCATGCTGCCGCTGGCGGTGGAAGGGCAAATTTTTGGCGGCTGCGAGTTTATCCGTAATAACGACCAGCCCTGGACCGAGGCGGAGTACGAGCGGTTGCATACCTTCACGCAAATTGTGGCCGTCGTGGCAGAGCAGATCCAAAGCCGCGTCACCAATAACGTGGATTACGACCTGTTGAGCCGCGAGCGCGATAATTTCCGCATACTGGTCGCCATCACCAATGCCGTGCTGTCGCGTCTCGATATGGACGAACTGGTGAGCGAGGTCGCCAAAGAGATCCATCACTATTTCAGGATCGATGCTATCAGCATTGCGCTGCGCGGCAACCGTAAGGGCAAGCTGAACATCTACTCCACCCACTACCTCGACGAAGCTAACCCGGCGCACGAGCAAAGCGAAGTGGACGAAGCGGGAACCCTGTCTGAACGGGTATTTAAAAGCAAAGAGATCCTGCTGTTAAACCTCAGCGAGCAGGATCCGGTAGCGCCCTACGAGCGGATGCTGTTTAACACCTGGGGCAACAAGATCCAGACCCTGTGCCTGCTGCCGCTGATGTCCGGCAACACCATGCTCGGCGTGCTTAAACTGGCGCAGTGCGATGAAGCCGTATTTACCACCGCCAACCTGAAGCTGCTGCGCCAGATCGCCGAACGTATCTCCATTGCGCTGGATAACGCCCTCGCCTATCAGGAGATCCACCGTCTGAAAGAACGGCTGGTGGACGAAAACCTGGCGCTGACCGAGCAGCTCAACAATGTGGACAGCGAGTTTGGCGAAATCATCGGACGCAGCGATGCCATGTACAACATCCTCAAGCAGGTGGAGATGGTGGCGCAGAGCGACAGCACGGTGCTGATCCTCGGTGAAACCGGCACAGGGAAAGAGCTGATTGCCCGGGCGATCCACAACCTGAGCAACCGCAACAGCCGCCGGATGGTGAAGATGAACTGCGCGGCGATGCCTGCGGGCTTACTGGAAAGCGACCTGTTCGGCCACGAGCGCGGCGCGTTTACCGGCGCCAGCAGCCAGCGGCTGGGCCGTTTTGAACTGGCGGATAAAAGCTCGTTGTTCCTCGACGAAGTGGGCGATATGCCGCTGGAGCTTCAGCCTAAGCTGCTGCGCGTTTTGCAGGAGCAGGAGTTCGAGCGTCTCGGCAGCAACAAGCTGATCCAGACCGACGTGCGTCTGATTGCCGCCACCAACCGCGATCTGAAAAAAATGGTCGCCGACCGCAAGTTTCGCAGCGATCTTTACTATCGTCTGAACGTCTTCCCGATCTGCCTGCCGCCGCTGCGCGAACGCCCGGAAGATATTCCGCTGCTGGTGAAAGCCTTTACCGCGAAGATTGCCCGCCGGATGGGGCGAAATATCGACAGTATTCCTGCCGAAACGCTACGCACCCTTTCGGCGATGGAGTGGCCGGGGAACGTGCGCGAGCTGGAAAACGTCATTGAGCGCGCGGTCCTGCTGACGCGCGGGAACGTGCTCCAGCTCTCCCTGCCAGAGGTTACTCTCTCTGAAACGACCGTGGCCGCAAGCGAGCTTGCGAAAGAGGGAGAAGATGAATATCAGCTCATTATGCGAGTGCTGAAGGAGACCAACGGCGTGGTAGCCGGACCGAAAGGTGCGGCGCAACGGCTGGGGCTGAAGCGTACTACCCTGCTCTCGCGTATGAAGCGTCTGGGAATCGATAAAGAGAGCCTGAAATAACCCGTCATTCCGTCAGCGGGTACATATTGCTCCCGCGCTGGCGCAGGGATATTTGGTGCTCTTTTTCTGTCTGCCTGCGCCGCGCCGTAGCCCTGAGCGTGATTTGTCGTCCACTGCGGCGCTGAGACGATTATTTTTTAGGCCGATACTTTTCCGGTAATTCCGGAACCGGACGACGATCGTCGATCAGATGTCGGATGGTCAGAATCGGATGACGCCATAACATACGTGGCCCTGCCCAGCGCATTACCTGCTTCATCTCTTCCCGTCGGGCGGGCTGATAACAGTGCACCGGGCACTGTTTGCAGGCAGGTTTTTCCTCACCAAACACGCATTTATCCAGCCGCTTATCGGCATAAGCCTTAAGCGCCGAATAGTGCCCCTCTTCTTTTATGGCGTGCGGACACCTGTTTTCGTACAGGGCGATCATTCTGGCGATCGTCTTTTTTTCTCGTGAAATACGTTTACCGGACATAACGTCGTCCTCAACAATAAAGTGTATTTATAATACCTTTTTATCCGCACATTTTCAGTTATTGCATTCCGTTTTCTGAAGCGTCCTTCCAGAATTACCCCTCCCCTCGCTGCGTTTTACTGGTATTTTATACAGGTGTAAATAACCGCATTCACCGGAGAGCTTATGCAACAGATCGCGATCGCCAAACCCTATCGGCACTTAAAAGTGGGTTACTTCAGAAAACGTCATGAAGACCGTAAAACGAAAATTCCAAAACGCTACAGCGTACACGCAGCGCTGAGCCTGAAAGGCGACTGGCTTGAACAAGCGGGATTTACCACCAACTCGCAGGTTCGGGTGGGCGTCGAGCACGGAAAAATCATCATTGAATTAATAGCGGAAGATGCCTCGTAAAGTCGTGACTTTTTTCTGCGCCGCACCTTTTTTTCATGCGACAATAGAAGGAACAATCGGCCATTGAGCCGCTCAAAGCGTAATATTTTCAAAGAAATGGATATCATAACTCCATGAGCACAATCGACAATTTCGACGCGCATACGCCGATGATGCAGCAGTACCTGAAGCTGAAGGCACAGCATCCGGAAATTCTGCTGTTTTACCGTATGGGCGATTTTTACGAGCTTTTTTATGACGATGCGAAACGTGCGTCTCAGCTGCTCGACATTTCTCTGACGAAACGTGGCGCGTCGGCAGGCGAACCCATCCCGATGGCGGGTATCCCGCATCACGCGGTTGAAAACTATCTGGCGAAGCTGGTGAACCAGGGCGAGTCTGTCGCTATCTGCGAACAAATTGGCGACCCGGCCACGTCGAAAGGCCCCGTTGAGCGCAAGGTCGTACGCATCGTGACGCCGGGAACCATCAGCGATGAAGCCCTGCTTCAGGAGCGCCAGGATAACCTGCTGGCGGCGATCTGGCAGGACGGTAAAGGGTTTGGCTATGCCACGCTGGATATCAGCTCCGGTCGTTTTCGCCTGAGTGAACCGGCTGACCGTGAAACCATGGCGGCTGAACTACAGCGCACCAATCCGGCAGAACTGCTTTATGCAGAGGATTTCGCCGAGATGGCGCTGATTGAAGGTCGCCGCGGCCTGCGTCGTCGTCCACTGTGGGAGTTCGAAATTGATACCGCGCGCCAGCAGCTGAACCTGCAATTTGGCACGCGCGATTTGATTGGCTTTGGTGTGGAAAATGCCCCGCGCGGGCTATGTGCCGCAGGCTGTCTGTTGCAGTACGTGAAGGATACGCAGCGTACCGCCCTGCCCCATATCCGTTCAATTACCATGGAGCGTCAGCAGGACAGCATCATCATGGATGCCGCCACGCGCCGCAACCTGGAGATCACGCAGAACCTCGCTGGCGGCATGGAAAATACGCTGGCGTCGGTTCTTGACAGCACGGTTACCCCCATGGGCAGCCGTATGCTCAAACGCTGGCTGCATATGCCGATCCGCAACACCGAAACGCTGATTGGCCGTCAGCAAACCATTGCCGCATTGCAGGATCGTTACACCGAATTGCAGCCGGTGCTGCGTCAGGTGGGTGATCTTGAGCGTATCCTGGCGCGCCTGGCATTGCGTACCGCGCGTCCACGCGATCTCGCCCGTATGCGTCACGCTTTCCAGCAGTTGCCGGAACTGCGCGCTCAGCTGGGAGAGATCGACAGCGCGCCAGTGCAAAAGCTGCGCGAAACCATGGGCGAATTTACCGAGCTTCGCGAACTGCTGGAACGCGCCATCATTGATGCGCCGCCTGTTCTGGTGCGGGATGGCGGGGTTATTGCTCCGGGTTATAACGAAGAGCTGGACGAATGGCGTGCGCTGGCCGATGGCGCGACGGATTATCTGGATAAGCTGGAAATCCGCGAGCGTGAACGTCTGGGGCTCGACACCCTGAAAGTCGGCTACAACGCCGTACACGGTTACTATATCCAGATCAGTCGTGGGCAGAGCCACCTGGCACCGATTCACTACGTTCGCCGCCAGACGCTGAAAAATGCCGAGCGCTACATTATTCCCGAGCTGAAAGAGTACGAAGACAAAGTGCTCACGTCGAAAGGTAAAGCGCTGGCGCTGGAGAAACAGCTGTATGACGAGCTGTTCGACATCCTGATGCCGCATCTGGCTGACCTTCAAATGAGCGCCGCTGCGCTGGCCGAGCTGGATGTGCTGGTAAACCTGGCCGAGCGCGCCGAAACGCTGAACTACACCTGTCCTACCTTTACTGACAAGCCCGGCATTCGCATTACCGAAGGTCGCCATCCGGTGGTTGAGCAGGTGCTGAACGAGCCGTTTATTGCCAACCCGTTGAATCTGTCACCGCAGCGAAGAATGCTGATCATTACCGGCCCCAATATGGGCGGTAAAAGTACCTATATGCGCCAGACAGCCCTTATCGCGCTGCTCGCCTACATCGGCAGCTACGTTCCGGCGCAGAAGGTTGAGATTGGCCCTGTCGACCGTATCTTCACCCGTGTGGGTGCGGCTGACGATCTGGCGAGCGGTCGCTCTACCTTTATGGTCGAGATGACCGAAACCGCCAACATTCTGCATAACGCGACAGAGAACAGTCTGGTGTTGATGGACGAAGTAGGACGCGGTACCTCCACCTATGACGGCCTGTCCCTGGCCTGGGCGTGCGCGGAAAGTCTGGCGAATAAAATCAAGGCGCTGACGCTGTTCGCGACGCACTATTTCGAACTGACACAGCTGCCAGAGAAAATGGAAGGCGTGGCTAACGTCCACCTTGATGCGCTTGAGCACGGCGACACCATCGCCTTTATGCACACGGTGCAGGACGGCGCGGCAAGCAAGAGCTATGGCCTGGCCGTCGCCGCGCTGGCGGGTGTGCCGAAAGAGGTGATTAAGCGCGCGCGTCAGAAATTGCGTGAGCTGGAAAGTTTGTCACCGAATGCGGCAGCTACGCAGATAGATGGTACGCAGATGTCACTGCTGGCGGTGCCGGAAGAGACATCTCCGGCTGTAGAAGCGCTGGAAAATCTCGATCCGGATTCGCTGACGCCGCGTCAGGCGCTGGAGTGGATTTATCGGTTGAAGAGTCTGGTTTAGTTCTCTGCGGTCTTTTTTGCCGGGTGGCGGCTTCGCCTTACCCGGCCTACAAAACCCGTAGGCTCGGTAAGCGTAGCGCCACCGGGCAAAAGACCGCACAATATTATCGCCCGGTAAGCGCAGCGCCTCCGGGCTTTTTATTACAGCAGCGGCGGGATCGTCGGCACCTGCGGTGCTTCATCAATATCCTTCTGCGTCATGCGGAACGCTTCCGGGTAATGCTCGCGGCTGGTACGGCGCAGCGGTTCGGTATCGCGCCAGGTATACAGACAGTGCTGACACTGGTATACCGTCCAGACACCTTTCACCGGTGATGTTGCCATCACCTCAATATGTTCATCGGCACAACGTGGACAAATCATTTTTTCCTCCTTATTGACGTGCCGCCAGCATCGCGGTCAGTTTTTCGGCCCAGGCTTTGGTTTCAGGGAGATCCTGTACCGGCTGGCTGTAGTGACCACGGTTGTCCGGAGCGACTGGGGTGGTGGCATCAATGATCAGCTTGTCAGTGATCCCCGCCGGGCTGGAGCCGGGGTCAAGCTCCAGCACAGACATATTCGGTAGCTGCACCAGATCGCCTGCCGGATTGACCTTCGATGACAGCGCCCACATCACCTGCGGCAGGTTAAACGGATCGACGTCCTCATCCACCATAATCACCATTTTCACGTAACCCAGACCGTGTGGCGTGGTCATGGCGCGGAGCCCGACTGCACGGGCAAAACCGCCGTATCGTTTTTTGGTGGAGATAATCGCCAGCAGGCCGTGAGTGTACATGGCGTTTACCGCCTGCACTTCCGGGAATTCCGCCTTCAGCTGCTGATAGAGCGGCACGCAGGTAGCGGGCCCCATCAGATAATCAATCTCGGTCCACGGCATCCCCAGGTAGAGAGATTCGAAAATGGGTTTTGTGCGGTAAGAGACTTTATCAATGCGCACGACCGTCATGTTGCGCCCGCCGGAGTAGTGTCCGGTAAACTCACCGAATGGCCCTTCAATTTCACGTTTTCGGCCTTCAATCACCCCTTCGAGGATCACTTCCGACCCCCACGGCACATCGAAACCGGTCAGCGGAGCCGTCGCAATCGGATACGGGCTTTCGCGTAGCGCACCGGCCATCTCATACTCGGATTGATCGTATTTCAGCGGCGTGGCGCCCATCAGGGTGATGATCGGATCGTTACCCAGCGTAATGGCAATAGGCAGGTCTTCGCCGCGCTCTTCTGCCTTATGCAGATGCAGCGCGATATCATGCATCGGCACCGGTTGCAGGCCGAGCTTACGCTTGCCCTTCACTTCCATACGGTAAATCCCGACGTTCTGCTTGCCGAAGTGTTCGGGGTCGAGCGGATCGCGGGAGACAACGCACGCTTTATCGAGATAAAAGCCCCCGTCACCGTCGTTCAGGCGGAACAGCGGCAGAATGTCGAACAGGTTGATGTCTTCCCCGTCCACCGTGTTCTGCGCCCAGGCCGGATTTGCACGACGCTCTGGCGAGACGGGGAATTTGTCCCAGCGACGAATAAACTCGTCGATCTGTTTTTTCACCGGGGTATTTGCTGGCAGCCCCATCGAAATAGCGTGGTTTTGCCACGAGCCGATAGTGTTCATCACCACACGGGCATCGGTGAAGCCGCGAATATTATCGAACCACAGCGCAGGCGCACCATCGCCAATGCGTCCGGTAGCGTTGGCGGCGGCCGCTAAATCCGGCTCAGCGTTTACCTCTTCCTCAATTTTCAGCAGCTGCCCTTGCTCATCGAGCGCCTGCAAGAAGCTTCTCAAATCATCAAATGCCATCTTTATTCTCCTGTGAAAAATGTTTCGCTGCCTGCAAACCTTCCCAGCGTCGGGCTTTTTTATGCTCCAGACCAAACTGGTCGAGAACGCGGGTCACGATATGCTGGGTTATGTCATCGGCGGTTTGCGGGTGGTTGTAGTACGCAGGCATAGGTGGCACCATCGCCACGCCCATGCGGGAAAGGGCAAGCATGTTCTCAAGATGGATGGTGCTGAGCGGCGTCTCACGCGGAACCAGCACCAGCTTGCGTCCCTCTTTCAGCACCACGTCTGCCGCACGCCCTACCAGCCCTTCGGCGTAGCCCGCGCGGATACCCGCCAGCGTTTTCATGCTGCACGGAATGACGATCATGCCGTCGGTGCGAAACGAGCCGGAGGAGATGGTGGCAGCCTGATCGGCCGGGCTATGGACGACATCCGCCAGTGCAGCAACGTCATGCGCAGTGAAGGGCGTTTCCAGCTCAATCGTGGTTTTTGCCCACTTCGACATCACCAGATGCGTTTCCACCTCCGGCATTTCCCGCAGCGCCTGCAACAACGCCACGCCTAATGGCGCACCCGTCGCGCCCGTCATTCCCACAATCAATCTCATTCAGCACCTCAATTAGTTTGTTCGTATACGAACATATTAACTAAACTACGCCTCGATCCTGCTGCTGACAAGATCGTTCGCATACGATCACACTATTCGCTAAAAAAACTCTCGCGTTAAAATTCAGCCCGAGAGCGGCTATCATAGAGGGAGTATTTTTCCGTCGGAGTGTCCATGGAGTTAAGACAAGAAGCGTTTCACCTGCTACGTCAGCTTTTTCAACAGCATACCGCCCAGTGGCAACACGCATTGCCCGAACTGACCAAACCACAATATGCGGTGATGCGGTCAATTGCTGAAAATCCTGGCATTGAGCAGGTTGCCCTGACTGAAGTCGCGGTGAGCACCAAAGCGACGCTGGCAGAAATGCTGAGCCGCATGGAAGCACGCGGCCTGGTCAGGCGCGAGCACGATCCGGCGGACAAACGCCGTCGGTTTGTCTTTCTGACGGCCGAAGGTGAGGCCCTGCTTGAGAGCAGTAAACCGATTGGAAATGAGGTGGATGAGGCGTTTTTAGGGCGCCTTAACGGCGCGGAACGAGAGCAATTTTCAGCGCTCATTAAAAAGATGATGCAGGGTTAAGTAACCCTGACGCGCATAAAATCAATAAATGTTCGCACTTTCGCGGGCACATGCCGGGCATCGGGATAAACAGCATAGATGCCCTGCTGAGCAAACGTGTACTCCGGTAACAGCGAGACCAGCTTCCCTGCATCCAGTGCGTTACGCACCAGCCACTCCGGCAACAGCGCCACGCCACATCCCGCGAGGGCAAAAGCCATCAACGCCTGGGCACTGTCTGCATACAGGCGCGGCGCTTTTCTGATCTCAAAGGAAACCGGATGCCGATCAACGCCTCTCACCTGCCAGCGCAGCGGCGACGTTAAACGCTCGTGAATGATCCAGTCCGCTTCCGCCAGCTGCTCCAGCGAGTCAACCGGATGGTTTGCCAGCCAGCATGGCGTCGCCACGGGCAGGATGGTGAAGGAGGTCATCAACGCGGCGTGGTAGCGCGAATCTGCAAGCGTGCCGAGCCGGATAGCGACATCGAAGCGCTCGGCGATAAGATCGGCATGCAAAGAGGACGAGACATGCCGCACGCGGAGATCAGGGTGCAGCTGGCTAAACTCAGCCAGCAAAGGCACCACCACCTGCGAGCCATACTCGGGCGTGGTGGTGATCCGCAGTTCTCCCGTCAGCCCGGCGTGGTTGGCGCGAACATCATCCTGCAATCGCTCTGCATCCCGTAACAGCATCACGCTTCGTTGATGAAAGAGCTTCCCCGCTTCGGTCAGCGTCAGGCGTCGGGTGGTTCGCAGCAACAGGGTGACGCCCAGCTCCTCTTCAAGCTGACGAATATGAAAGCTGACCACCGCTTTTGTCAGCCCCATCGCCTCCGCCGCGGCGGTGAAACTGCCGGTGTCCGCTACGGCGATAAACATCGCCGTACGCTGTAAATTAAGCATCGCTTGCCTGGTTAACTGTCAAAATAATGTTGACAGTATATCGTCCTTTGTCGCGTTTATCCGTAACGCGCGGGCCGATACGATACGCCACCTCACCGGAGGAACTTCCATGACGTATCGCAGCAAAATCGCCGTCGTCTTTCTGCTCGGCTTTTTCCTTGATTTGATAAACATGTTTATTGCCAGCGTCGCCTTTCCGGCGATGGCTCACGCATTCAATACCACACCTTCCGCGCTTGCCTGGGTAAGTAACGGATACATTGCCGGGCTGACGTTAGTCATCCCATTCAGCAGTATTCTGACGCGCAGCGTCGGGCCGAAGCGCGTTATTCTGCTCTCACTGCTTCTCTTTAGCGCGGCCTCCGTTGCGGCGGGTTTCTCATCTTCGCTGGAAAGTTTGATTGCCTGGCGCGTCGTGCAGGGCGCCGGAGGGGGTTTACTGATCCCGGTTGGTCAGGCGCTGACCTGGCAACAGTTTAAGCCTCATGAGCGGGCCAGACTCGCCTCGGCGGTGATGCTGGTCGCGCTGCTTGCCCCCGCCTGCTCACCGGCTGTGGGCGGCATGCTGGTTCAGACATTCACCTGGCGCTGGATATTTTTTGCCACCCTGCCCGTCGCCATTGTCACCTTTGTTTTGGCCTGCGCGTGGCTTAAAACAGAACCGTCACCGATAAACACCACCAGAATAGTAAACCTGTCTTTGCTGACGGATCCGCTGTTGCGCTTATCCATGCTTATCTATGTATGCGTACCCGGCATCTTTATTGGCGTGAACGTAACGGGCATGTATTACCTTCAGAGCGAGGCCAATATGACGCCCACCGCAACGGGCATGCTTATGCTGCCGTGGTCTGTGGCATCGTTTTTGGCTATCACCGCGACAGGACGCTATTTCAACCGTATCGGCCCGCGGCCGCTGGTGGTCATCGGTTGCCTTTTGCAGGCGACGGGCATTCTGCTTTTAATTAACGTCGGCCCGGCTATGCTGTTACCTGCCTTTGCGTTTGCGTTAATGGGTGCGGGGGGAAGCCTTTGCAGCAGTACGGCTCAGAGCAGCGCGTTTTTGACAATGCGGCGGGAAGATATGCCTGATGCCAGTGCGCTATGGAATCTGAATCGTCAGTTGAGCTTTTTTGCGGGTACCCTGCTGCTGGCGCAGGCGCTGAGCTTCATGCAAGCTTATTTTACGCCGCTGGCCGCCTGGCACGGGATGTTTATTTTTGCCGCAGTTATCACTCTGCTGCCCGTACTGTACGTCTACCGTCTTAATAACACGCAGTTACTTGCGCAACTGCAATAGGAGCACCCATGACTCATTTCGAACAAGAGATCCTCGACATCCACGTCGCCCTTGAAAACTGGTTAGGTGCAGGCGAAGGCGAACAGGACGCCCTGCTCGCCCGTTTCCGTCCGGATTTTCTGATGGTTCCACCGAGTGGCGCCCATTTAGATCATCACGCTCTGGCCAAATTTTTATATGCGCAGCGGGGAACCCGACCCGGGCTCAGGATCGGTATTGATGCGTTAACAACGCTTCAGACATGGGACAACGGCGCGGTGCTCCATTACCGGGAGACGCAAACCCGGCCAGGCCAGCCCGTCAACGTGCGCTGGTCAACCGCGGTGCTTAATCAGGAAGGGGATAACATCACCTGGCGTTTGCTGCACGAAACGGCGCAATCGTAAGGCATAAAAAAGGCCCGTCTCACGACGGGCCTTTTCTGACGAATGGTTGCTTACTCGCGGAACAGCGCTTCGATATTCAGACCTTGCCCTTGCAGGATTTCACGCAGGCGGCGTAGCCCTTCAACCTGAATCTGACGAACACGTTCACGGGTCAGGCCAATCTCACGGCCGACATCTTCCAGTGTCGCAGCTTCATACCCCAGTAAACCGAAACGACGTGCCAGCACTTCACGCTGTTTGGCGTTCAGTTCGAACAGCCATTTGACGATGCTCTGTTTCATGTCATCGTCCTGCGTGGTGTCTTCCGGGCCGTTGTCTTTTTCATCGGCCAGAATGTCCAGCAGCGCTTTTTCGGAGTCACCACCCAGCGGGGTGTCAACCGAGGTAATGCGCTCGTTGAGACGCAGCATACGGCTTACGTCATCAACCGGTTTGTCGAGTTGCTCTGCAATCTCTTCCGCACTTGGCTCGTGGTCCAGTTTATGGGACAACTCGCGCGCGGTACGCAGATAAACATTCAACTCTTTGACGATGTGGATCGGCAGTCGAATCGTACGGGTCTGGTTCATAATAGCCCGTTCGATGGTCTGACGAATCCACCAGGTCGCGTAGGTTGAGAAACGGAACCCGCGTTCCGGGTCAAACTTCTCAACTGCGCGGATGAGACCTAAGTTGCCCTCTTCAATCAGATCCAGCAGAGCCAGACCACGATTGCCGTAACGGCGGGCAATTTTCACGACCAGTCGCAGGTTACTTTCGATCATGCGACGACGCGAGGCAACATCACCACGCAAAGCACGACGTGCGAAATAGACTTCTTCTTCGGCCGTTAGCAGTGGGGAGTAACCAATCTCCCCAAGGTAAAGCTGAGTCGCGTCCAGCACACGCTGTGTGGCACCCTGCGATAACAGCTCTTCTTCAGCCAAATCGTTATCACTGGGTTCCTCTTCTACTAAGGCTTTTTCGTCAAAAGCCTCTGATCCGTTCTCATCAAATTCCGCGTCTTCATTTAAATCATGAACTTTCAGCGTATTCTGACTCATAAAGGTGGCTCCTACCCGTGATCCCTGGACGAGACACCCTGGCTGGCATGCCCCGTCAATTTATCGCTGCGGTAAATATTGCAGCGGGTTTACGGATTTCCCCTTGTAACGAATTTCAAAATGCAAGCGTGTAGAACTGGTTCCGGTGCTACCCATGGTAGCGATTTTTTGCCCCGCCTTAACTTCTTGTTGTTCCCGGACCAGCATAGTGTCGTTATGGGCGTAGGCACTCAGGTAATCATCGTTATGTTTGATGATAATAAGATTACCGTAACCGCGCAGTGCGTTACCGGCATAGACAACGCGTCCGTCTGCGGTCGCGATGATTGCCTGTCCTTTACTGCCTGCGATATCGATCCCTTTGTTGCCCCCCTCAGAGGTAGCGAAGTTCTCGATAATCTTGCCGTCAGTTGGCCAGCGCCAGGTGGTGATTGACGAGCTGGCATTCTGACTGCTTGCAGTCGGTACAGTAGAGCTAACCACAGGTGCCGTAGTCGGTGCTGTGACAACAGTCGCAGTACCTTTATTATTCGGCAACATTTTGTTAGCACTCTGATCACCTGAATCCTCAGAATACGTAATTACAGGTTGTGAAGCAACCACCGTGGTGGTTTTTTGTGCAGGAGTAACGCTGTTATTTTGCGCAGTTACGTCGGCCGCTGAAACGGTGTTGCCTGGCGTAAGCGGTGTCCCCGTCGCGTTGCCAACCTGAAGCGTTTGCCCGACTTCCAGAGCATACGGGGCCTGGACGTTGTTTCGCTGTGCAAGATCGCGGAAATCGTTCCCGGTGATCCAGGCAATATAGAACAGCGTATCGCCGCGCTTCACGGTATAGGTGCTGCCGCCGGTATAGCTACCTTTCGGAATGTTCCCATACTTACGGTTATACACTATGCGGCCATTTTCAGTCTGAACAGGCTGTTCCACTGCCTGAATCTGCGTAGGCTGCGTAACTGGACGCTGAACCGGCTGGATCTGCGGAGTTTGCTGCGCCGTTGAGGTGCCCATTTTAGGCGGAGGGGTGATCAACATTCCGCTGGACGTGTTACCCGAGCCGCTGGTTCCATTAACGGAACTGACGGGCGCAGGCGCGTTATTTGAACTTGTACAGCCTGCCAGCCAGAGCGAAACCAGTGATAATGCCGCAACACGGCTGATGGTGAATTTTGGGCTTCCCGCGCTCATTTATCCCCCAGGAATGTGTTAACTACCAGTGACTTAAAAATAACCGTGATGGCACGAATCTATCGCGCCACACCATACGCTGAATTTGCCTTAATAACCCTGGAAAAATCCGAGTCTCAGGCCAGTTCGCCCTTAACCAGGGGCACAAAGCGCACGGCTTCCACGGTATCGATAATAAACTCGCCGCCGCGTCGACGAACGCGCTTCAAAAGCTGCTGCTCATCGCCGACGGGCAATACAAGAATGCCACCCTCGTCCAGCTGCGAAAGAAGCGCAGTGGGGATTTCAGGTGGCGCTGCCGTGACAATGATGGCGTCAAACGGGGCGCGAGCCTGCCAACCCTGCCATCCATCGCCGTGGCGTGTCGATACATTATGTAAATCAAGCTGTTTCAGGCGACGGCGCGCCTGCCACTGCAACCCTTTAATCCGTTCCACCGAACAGACATGGTGCACAAGGTGAGCCAGGATCGCGGTTTGATACCCTGAACCGGTGCCAATTTCCAGCACCCGGGACTCTGGCGTTAGCTCCAGAAGCTCCGTCATACGCGCCACCATGTAGGGCTGCGAAATCGTCTGGCCTTGCCCAATGGGCAGCGCCACGTTTTCCCACGCTTTGTGTTCAAACGCCTCATCTACAAACTTCTCACGGGGAACCTGGGCAAGCGCGTTCAGCACCTGCTCGTTGGCGATCCCCTGTGCGCGTAATTGTTCCAGAAGAGTTTGTACACGTTTACTTACCATTGCGCGTTCACTCCGACCCGATCTAACCAGTCCGACACCACATCATGCGCGCTATAAGCGGTTAAATCTACGTGCAACGGCGTAACGGAAACGTACCCTTCATCCACCGCAGCGAAGTCGGTGTCTGGCCCGGCATCGCATTTATCTCCCGGCGGGCCGATCCAGTACAGGGTATTGCCGCGCGGATCCTGCTTGGGAATAACCTGATCGGCAGGATGGCGACTGCCACAGCGCGTCACGCGGATCCCTTTGATCTCGTCCAGCGGGAGGTCCGGCACGTTAATATTGAGGATACGTCCGGTACGCAGCGGCTCGCGGCCAAGCGCACGGAGAATGGAGCAGGTCACCGCGGCGGCTGTGTCATAGTGGGTGTGACCGTTTAACGAGACCGCCAGCGCCGGAAACCCCAGGTGACGCCCTTCCATCGCCGCGGCCACGGTGCCGGAGTAAATCACATCATCGCCAAGATTTGGCCCGGCATTGATGCCGGAGACCACAACGTCCGGCCGCGGGCGCATCAGCGCGTTCACGCCCAGAAACACGCAGTCGGTCGGCGTCCCCATCTGGACGGCAATATCGCCATTCTCAAAGGTAAAGGTGCGAAGTGAAGACTCCAGCGTCAATGAGTTAGACGCGCCACTGCGGTTACGATCGGGAGCCACGACCTGCACATCCGCAAATTCGCGGAGGTGTTTCGCCAGCGTCTGAATACCTGGCGCATGGATCCCGTCATCGTTACTCAGCAATATTCGCATAATCACCCGACGTGTTGATAAGTTCCCTGACAACACTGGTGGCAAAGCTACCTGCCGGCAGCCAGAAGCGTAACTCGACGGTTACGTCATCCCACCAGTTCCAGCTCAGCTGTTGCGGGTAGAGGAGCATCGCACGACGTGCCGCCTCGACCTTTTCCCGCACCAGCAACGATTGTAATTCTGGCGCATCCGCCACCGCTGACTGCTCAGCGGCCAGCGCCTCGCCCTGGGTTCCCCAGTCGCCTGAACCCGGCAAGGCGGCGGTAATCATCAGCGTTTTAGCGTCCACGCGCGACTGGACATCGGCCATCTCTTCGGCCGTTGCCACAAACCAGCTTCCGCGTCCCGCTAATTGTAGCGCATCGCCGACAACAACTTGATTCGCGTCCGGTTTTTTCAGCCGTTCGCTCACAATCTGATTAAACAACGCACTGCGGGCCGCCGACAACCAAAAACTGCGTTTATTACGATCGCGCACCGGTGCACCGCTTTGCGCCCAGCGCAGCGCGCCCAGCAGGTTGCTACCACCGATACCAAAGCGCTGAGCGCCGAAATAGTTTGGTACGCCGCGTTCGTTAATGGCCTTCAGGCGTTTTTCAACGTCCTCGCGTTCGGTCACTTCGCGCAACACCAGGGTAAAGGCATTACCTTTCAGTGCGCCCAGACGCAGTTTGCGTTTATGGCGGGCGTACTCCAGTACCTTACAGCCCTCAAGCTCAAATTTGCTTAAATCGGGCATGGCATTACCGGGCACGCGGGCGCAAAGCCACTGTTCGGTCACGGCATGTTTATCTTTTTGACCGGCAAAGCTCACTTCGCGGGCGTGAATATTGAGGAATTTTGCCAGCGCGTCCGCCACGAAGCGGGTATTGCAGCCGTTTTTCAGAATGCGCACCAGGATGTGCTCGCCTTCGCCGTCCGGCTCAAAACCCAGATCTTCCACTACCACGAAATCTTCAGGGTTGGCTTTCAGCAGACCCTTGCCCTGCGGTTTACCGTGCAGATACGTCAGATTGTCGAAATCCGTCATTTGGCCGCCTTCACCAGCAGCGCCACGGCTTCACAGGCAATGCCTTCGCCACGACCGGTAAAGCCCAGCTTCTCCGTGGTGGTCGCTTTGACGTTGACGTCGTCCATATGGCAACCCAGATCTTCAGCGATAAACACGCGCATCTGAGGGATGTGCGGCAGCATCTTTGGTGCCTGAGCAATGATCGTCACATCAACGTTGCCGAGGGTGTAGCCTTTGGCCTGAATACGACGCCAGGCTTCGCGCAGCAGTTCGCGGCTGTCTGCGCCTTTAAAAGCAGGATCGGTGTCCGGGAACAGTTTGCCAATGTCGCCCAGCGCGGCGGCACCCAGCAGCGCGTCGGTCAGCGCATGCAGCGCCACGTCGCCATCAGAATGCGCCAGCAGACCTTTTTCGTAAGGAATGCGCACGCCGCCAATGATAATTGGGCCAACGCCACCAAAGGCGTGTACATCAAAACCGTGTCCAATACGCATTATGCCTTCTCCTGAGGGGTCGTACGGGTAAGATAAAATTCCGCGAGCTGTAAGTCTTCCGGGCGCGTCACTTTTATATTATCAGCGCGCCCTTCAACAAGCGTGGGGTGGAAACCGCAATACTCCAGCGCCGAGGCTTCGTCCGTAATGGTCGCACCTTCTTTAAGCGCTCGCGTTAAGCAGTCGTGGAGTAATTCGCGGGGAAAAAATTGTGGCGTCAGCGCGTGCCACAGATCGACGCGCTCGACGGTGTGGGCAATCGCCGGTTTACCCGGTTCGGCACGCTTCATGGTGTCACGCACCGGGGCGGCCAGAATGCCGCCCACTGTACTGGTTTCACTCAGGGCCAGCAGACGCGACAGATCGTCGTGATGCAGACAGGGACGCGCGGCATCGTGCACCAGCACCCACTGCGCGTTCCCGGCAGCCTGAATGCCCGCCAGAACGGAGTCAGCCCGCTCTGCGCCGCCGTCAACGACGGTAATCTGAGGATGATTCGCCAGCGGGAGCTGCGCAAAACGTGCATCGCCGGGGCTGATGGCAATAACAACGCGTTTCACCCGGGCATGCGCCAGCAGCGCCGCCACGGCGTGCTCGAGGATCGTTTTATCGCCAATTGAGAGATACTGCTTAGGACATTCTGTCTGCATACGCCGGCCAAAACCTGCGGCCGGCACCACGGCACAGACGTCCGAAAAAGTTGCTGCCATGTCGTAATCCTGGGCCTGATTATCGATTGTTTTGTGCGGAGCCCTGATTGCGTTTAGACGCATCCGGAACCAGGCGATAAAACGTTTCGCCCGGCTTAGTCATACTAAGTTCATTGCGTGCGCGCTCCTCAATCGCCTCCTGGCCGCCATTGAGGTCATCAATTTCAGCAAAAAGTTGATCGTTACGCGCTTTAAGTTTGGCGTTTGTCGCCTGCTGTGCCGCGACGTCATCGCTCACCCGGCTGTAGTCGTGCAGTCCGTTTTTGCCGAACCACAGCGAATATTGCAGCCAGACCAGCAAAGCCAGCAACAGCAGCGTTAGTTTACCCATCCTGCCCCCTGAAAAAACGGCATCATCATCCCATAACTTTCCGCTGGACTCTACTGCGGGGTTTTAATTATGCCGTAAGTTAGCCCATCAGCCATAAAAACAGCAGGCCAAAGATGGCCACAACGGTGGCGATAGTGATGAGCGTACTATACAGGAGCTTGCCGTTGAAAAGGGAGTGCAGCGCCACGCCCACCACAACCGCAACGGGCATCAGCGCGAGGAAGAAAGGCCAGGTATAGAGGAAGAAAAAGAGGGTGTTTCCACCGTAGATCAAAAACGGGATACCCAGCGCCAGTAGCCACGACACAAAGCCGACAATCGCCCCAGGGAAGGACCAGGTCGTCTCGTCGTCGGTCGTTAACGGTTCCGACCCGGTGGTAATCATGTAGTTTTCACTGTTGCGCATAGCTAATCCTGTGACCGTGACTCATCGCTCGGGAAGACAGCTCCCGAACGATACCGTCTCAGGATCTGATAATATCGTCCCGTCTGAGCAGGTCTAATAATTGGCTTACTAAATTTGTTACCAATTGTTGACCTTCCAGATGAATCTCAGGGGATTCAGGCGCTTCGTAAACCGAGTCAATACCGGTGAAGTTTCGCAGCTCTCCCGCGCGGGCTTTTTTATACAGCCCTTTCGGATCGCGCGCTTCGCAGATTGCCAGCGGCGTATCCACAAACACTTCAATGAAGCGATTCCGGCCCACGCGCTCACGCACCATCTGACGTTCGGCGCGGTGCGGTGAGATAAACGCCGTCAGCACCACCAGCCCGGCATCCGCCATCAGGCTGGCGACTTCTCCCACCCGGCGAATGTTCTCTTTACGGTCTTCATCGCTGAACCCTAAATCGCTGCACAGGCCGTGACGCACGTTGTCGCCGTCCAGCAGGTAGGTGCTCACTCCCTGCTGATGCAGCGCTTCTTCCAGCGCGCCTGCCACCGTGGATTTACCGGAGCCAGACAGCCCGGTAAACCACAGCACAACCCCACGGTGACCGTGGAGCTGTTCGCGCTGGGCGACGGTGACCGGATGAGGATGCCAGACGACGTTCTCATCATGGGCAGCCATTACTTGCCTCCCAGCAAATCGCGTGCGCCCCAGTGCGGGAAGTGTTTACGCACCAGCGCATTCAGCTCAAGTTCAAACGCGCTGAACTCAGAGGCCACGGTAGCCTGCGCGTTTGGCTCACGGACCATCCCGGCGCCGACGGTGACGTTGGTCAGGCGGTCGATAAAGATCAGCCCGCCCGTCACCGGATTCTGCTGATACGGATCCAGCACCAGCGGCTCGTCGAAGGTCAGATCCACCAGACCGATGCCATTCAGCGGCAGCTCGCTCACGTCACGGTGGGTCAGGTTGTTGATGTCCACCTGGAACTGAATGCCGTCCACGCGAGCGCGGGTTTTCTTGCCGGCAATTTTAATGTCATAGCTCTGGCCTGCGGTCAGGGGCTGTTCCGCCATCCACACCACGTCCACGGATGCGCCCTGCACCGCCGCCAGCGTTTCCTGCGCGTCGACCAGCAGATCGCCGCGGCTGATGTCAATCTCGTCTTTTAGCACCAGGGTTACCGCTTCACCTGCCCCTGCTTCGTCCAGATCGCCATCAAAGGTGACGATACGGGCAATGGTCGATTCCACGCCGGACGGCAGCACCTTCACACGCTGGCCCACGTTGACCGAGCCGGACGCAAGGGTGCCGGAGAAGCCGCGGAAATCGAGGTTCGGACGGTTTACGTACTGCACCGGGAAGCGCATCGGCTGGGTCTCAACCACGCGCTGAATTTCAACGGTTTCCAGCACCTCCAGCAGCGTCGGGCCGCTGTACCACGGCATGTTCGCGCTCTGAGAGGCGACGTTATCCCCTTCCAGCGCCGACAGCGGCACAAAGCGAATATCGAGGTTGCCCGGCAGCTGTTCAGCAAAGGTCAGGTAGCTCTGGCGGATCTCGTCGAATCGCGCTTCGCTGTAGTCCACCAGATCCATTTTGTTCACCGCCACCACCAGGTGTTTGATCCCCAGCAGCGTAGAGATAAAGCTGTGACGACGCGTCTGATCCAGCACGCCTTTACGGGCGTCCATCAGCAGGATCGCCAGGTCACAGGTAGACGCGCCGGTCGCCATGTTACGGGTGTACTGCTCATGCCCCGGGGTGTCGGCGATAATAAATTTGCGCTTTTCGGTAGAGAAGTAGCGATAGGCGACATCAATGGTAATGCCCTGCTCGCGCTCCGCCTGCAAGCCGTCCACCAGCAGCGCCAGGTCGAGTTTTTCGCCCTGGGTGCCGTGGCGTTTACTGTCATTGTGCAGGGAAGAGAGCTGATCTTCGTAAATTTGTCGCGTGTCGTGCAGCAGACGACCAATCAGGGTACTTTTCCCGTCATCAACGCTGCCGCAGGTCAGGAAACGCAACAGACTTTTGTACTGTTGGGCGTGCAGATAAGCTTCTACGCCGCCTTCATCGGCAATTTGTTGGGCAATAGTCGTATTCATGGCGGCTCCTTAGAAATAACCCTGACGTTTCTTCAGCTCCATGGAGCCTGCCTGGTCGCGGTCAATCACGCGGCCCTGTCGCTCACTGGTGGTCGACACCAGCATCTCCTCGATGATCTCCGGCAGCGTCTGCGCACTGGATTCCACCGCGCCGGTCAACGGCCAGCAGCCGAGAGTACGGAAACGGACCATCTGTTTTTTGATCACTTCACCCGGCTGTAAATCAATGCGATCGTCGTCGATCATCATCAGCATGCCGTCGCGCTCCAGGACCGGGCGCTCTGCTGCCAGATACAGCGGAACGATCTCAATATTTTCCAGATAGATGTACTGCCAGATATCCAGCTCGGTCCAGTTGGAGAGCGGGAAGACGCGAATGCTTTCGCCCTTGTTGATCTGGCCGTTGTAGTTGTGCCACAGCTCCGGACGCTGGTTTTTCGGGTCCCAGCGGTGGAAGCGGTCGCGGAAAGAGTAGATACGCTCTTTGGCGCGGGATTTCTCTTCGTCACGCCGTGCGCCGCCGAAGGCCGCATCAAAACCGTATTTATTCAGCGCCTGCTTCAGCCCTTCGGTTTTCATGATATCGGTATGCTTGGCGCTGCCGTGCACGAACGGGTTGATGCCCATCGCCACCCCTTCCGGGTTTTTGTGCACCAGCAGCTCGCAGCCGTAGGCTTTGGCGGTACGGTCACGAAACTCGTACATCTCGCGGAATTTCCAGCCGGTATCCACATGCAGCAGCGGGAACGGCAGCGTCCCCGGATAAAACGCTTTACGCGCCAGGTGCAGCATGACGCTGGAATCTTTACCGATGGAGTACATCATCACCGGGTTAGAGAACTCGGCGGCCACTTCGCGGATAATGTGGATACTTTCCGCTTCGAGCTGCCGCAGGTGAGTAAGTCGTTTTTGGTCCATAACCGTTCCTTAAGCCAAATTTACAACAGAAGCGCCGAAGCCTTCTGTGTCGGTTGTGTGTTGGAACCAGGCGAGCGAGCTGTGCAACTGCACCACTTCTCCCACCACGATCAGGGCGGGCATCGGGGCGTCTTTCGCCAGGGTTGCAAGGTCTTGTAAAGTGCCGATGGCGACATGCTGATCGACGCGTGTCCCGCGGGAGATCACTGCTATCGGCGTCGTCGCATCGCGACCGTGCTGAATAAGCTGTTCGCTGATGTCTGCCGCTTTCATCGTGCCCATATAAATCGCCAGCGTTTGTCGGCTCTGGGCGAGATGCGACCAGTCAAACGGCGTGCTGTCGGCTTTATAATGCCCGGTCACAAAGGTCACGCTCTGGGCGTAATCGCGATGGGTCAGCGGAATACCGGCGTAGGCCGTGACGGCAGACGCCGCCGTAATGCCGGGGACCACCTGGAACGGGACGCCCGCTTCGGCTGCCGCCTGCAACTCCTCGCCACCACGGCCGAAGATAAACGGGTCGCCCCCTTTCAGGCGCACCACGGTCTTGCCCGCTTTCGCGGCGGCAATCAGCATTTGATTGGTGTCGTGCTGCGGCACGGAGTGCTCGCCGGCACGTTTACCAACGCAGATTTGCTCCGCGTCACGGCGGATCAGTTCGCGAATACCGTCGGTGACCAGATGGTCGTAGAACACGACATCCGCATCCTGAAGAACCTGGAGGCCACGCAGCGTGAGCAGCCCGGCATCGCCCGGCCCGGCGCCCACCAGAATGATCTCCCCGCCCGTACTGCCGGGGTTATCCAGTTCGTCTTCGAGTATTTGTTGCGCCGCCGTCTCGTTACCGGCATGCATCAGGCTGGCAAAGCGGCCGCGAAACACACGCTCCCAGAAGCGACGGCGTTCCGTCACGCTGGTCAGACGCGTTTTAAGGTGGTTGCGCCAGTAGCTGGCCTTCTCCGCCATGCGCCCGAGGCTGGTCGGCAGCAGCGCTTCGATTTTTTCCCGCAGTACGCGCGCCAGCACCGGCGCGGTGCCGCCGGAGGAGATCGCCACCAGCAGCGGCGAGCGGTCAACAATCGACGGGAAGATAAACGAGCACAGCGGCTGGTCGTCTACCACGTTCACCAGACGGTGACGGTCCTGAGCTGCGTCGGAGATTCGGCGGTTGAGCGCCCGATCTTCGGTTGCCGCAATCACCAGCACCACGCTGTCGATCTGAGACTCTTCAAAATCCGCCTCTGCAACGACCTGCACCTGCGCCCCGGCGCGTTGCAGGAACGCGATTTTGCGATCGGCAATTTCACCCGTCCCGACAACCAGTACCGGTCGGTCTTTCAAGGCGGCAAAAAGGGGGAGATAGTCCACAGGCAACAACTCACTAACAACCAGGAATAAAGGGACTATAGGGGGCGGCTTAGATCGAATGAAATTACGAATTGGAATGAGTAGTTACTCAATGGAATAACGCCGTGGAAAAGCAAATATCAAAAAGTGCTTAACACGCGAAATTTCGGGCATTTAAGCGCAATTCAAATTGTGTCTACCCGATCACAGTTTCATACTATGCGGGTTAAAATTTTGCTCTGTTTTTAAGGACTCACTATGTTTTCCGCAATGCGCCACCGATTCGTTGCCCTGGCGCTCGGCGTTTGCTTTATCCTTCCGGCTCAGGCAAAAAATCAATCTTACGGTGAAATAGCCAGTATGCAGGCGCGGCATATTGCGACGGTCTTTCCGGGCCGCATGACCGGAACCCCAGCCGAAATGCTCTCGGCAGACTATATTCGTCAGCAGTTTGCGGATATGGGCTATGAGAGCGACATTCGCGCTTTCCACAGCCGCTACATCTATACCTCACGCAATAAAACGCAGAACTGGCATAACGTAACCGGCAGCACGGTCATTGCCGCGCACGAAGGAAAGGCGGCTGAGCAGATTATTATTATGGCGCACCTTGATACCTACACGCCGATGAGCGACGCTGATGTCGATAATAACCTCGGCGGGCTGACGCTTCAGGGACTGGATGACAATGCGGCGGGGCTGGGCGTCATGCTTGAGCTGGCCGAACGCCTGAAGAATATTCCGACGAAATACAGCATTCGCTTTGTTGCGACCAGCGGTGAAGAAGAAGGAAAACTCGGCGCTGAGAATCTCCTTAAGCGCATGACCGCTGAGGAGAAGAAAAATACGTTGCTGGTGATTAACCTCGATAATCTGATCGTGGGAGATAAGCTCTATTTTAATAGCGGACAGAGCACGCCGAGCAGCGTACGTAAACTCACCCGCGACCGCGCGCTGGCGCTTGCCCGCACGCATGGCGTCTATGCCGCGACAAATCCGGGCGGTAACCCCGATTATCCCAAAGGCACGGGCTGCTGTAATGACGGTGAAGTGTTTGATAAGGCGGGCATTCCGGTGCTGTACGTCGAGGCAACTAACTGGGCGCTGGGCAAAAAAGATGGCTATCAGCAGCGCGCTAAATCGAAGGCGTTCCCAAACGGGACCAGCTGGCATGACGTGCGGCTGGATAATCAGCAGCACATTGATAAAACGCTGCCGCAGCGGATTGAGCACCGCAGCCGGGATGTCGTGAAAGTGATGCTGCCGCTGGTGAAGGAGCTGGCGAAAGCGGGGAAAGCCTGATGCAATTAAGCCCGGTGGCGCTGCGCTTACCGGGCCTACAACGGCACGAAACGTAGGCCCGGTAAGGCGTAGCCGCCACCGGGCGAAAAAACATTACCCTTCGTGCAGCCCGCACTCGCGCTTCAGCCCAAAGAATCGCGTCTCTTCTTCCGCCATTCCCGGTTCCCATTTACGCGTGGTATGGGTGTCGCCTACCGACAGGTAGCCCTGATCCCACAGCGGATGGTACTTCAGCCCGTGCTTTTGCAGATACTGGTACACCGTGCGGTTATCCCAGTCAATGATCGGCAGCACTTTGAACACGCCACGCTGCACCGCCAGCACCGGCAGCGTTGCCCGGCTCCCGGATTGCTCGCGGCGGAGCCCAGCAAACCACGTCTGCGCATGAAGATCTTTCAGCGCGCGGTTCATCGGCTCGACCTTGTTGATCTCATTGTATTTCTCGATGCCCTCAACGCCCTGCTCCCACAGCTTGCCGTAACGCGCCTCCTGCCAGGCCGCGCTTTCGGTTGCGCGATAAACCTTCAGGTTCAGCTTGAGCTTGTCCGTCAGCTCGTCGATAAACTGATAGGTCTCCGGGAACAGATAGCCGGTATCGGTGAGGATCACCGGAATGTCCGGACGGATCTGATTCACCAGATGCAGACTGACCGCCGCCTGAATGCCAAAGCTCGACGAAAGCACATAGTCTCCCGGCAGGTTTTCCAGCGCCCACGCCACGCGCCCTTCGGCGTCGAGTTTTTCCAGTTGGGCGTTGGTTTCTGCCAGGGCCAGAATGCGTTCGACTTTTGGCAGCTCATTAAGGGCGTTTAGATCGAGTACGGACATAAGAACCTCGTTTGCCTGTTTTGCCGGGCGGCACTGCGTTTGCCCGGCCTACAAAAGCGGTGAAACCGCCGGGATGTTATTCCCAGAAATCCCTTGCGGGATCGAGCACCGGGCGAATGATGCCCGCACGTACCGTAAAGTCGCCGAAGCCTTCACCCGCTTCGCGCTCTTTCGTCCAGCGTCCGATAAGCACGTCGAGGGAATCGAGAATTTCCGGCTCGGTGATGTTCTCACGGAACATACGCGGAATTCGTGTCCCGATACGGTTACCGCCCAGATGCAGGTTATATCGACCCGGCGCTTTCCCTACCAGACCGATTTCGGCCAGCATCGCGCGGCCGCAGCCGTTCGGACAGCCCGTCACGCGCATAACAATATGCTCGTCCGGAATACCGTGTTTTTCCAGAATCGCCTCCACTTTATCAGTGAAGGACGGCAGGAATCGCTCGGCTTCGGCCATCGCCAGCGGACAGGTCGGGAACGACACGCAGGCCATTGAGTTTTCACGCTGCGCGCTCACCGCATTCATCAACCCGTGCTCGCGGGCCAGCTCTTCAATTCTCGCCTTTTCGCTTTCCGGCACGCTGGCGACGATCAGGTTCTGGTTGGCGGTAATACGGAACTCGCCTTTGTGGATCTTTGCGATTTCCAGCAGGCCGGTTTTCAGCGGACGGCCCGGATAATCAAGAATACGGCCGTTTTCGATAAACAGCGTCAGGTGCCAGTTATTGTCGATGCCTTTCACCCAGCCGATGCGATCGCCGCGACCGGTGAATTCGTAAGGGCGGATCGGCTCAAACTTGATGCCCGCGCGACGCTCCACTTCTTCTTTGAACGTCTCGACGCCTACGCGCTCAAGGGTATATTTGGTTTTCGCGTTTTTACGATCGGTACGGTTACCCCAGTCGCGCTGGGTCGTAACCACCGCCTCTGCCACGGCCAGCGTGTGCTCCAGCGGCAGGAAGCCGAACTCGCTCGCGGTGCGGGCGTAAGTTTTCTTGTTACCGTGCTCAATGGACAAACCGCCGCCCACCAGCAGGTTAAAGCCGACCAGCTTGCCGTTTTCGGCAATCGCCACGAAGTTCATGTCGTTGGCGTGCAGGTCGATATCGTTCTGCGGCGGGATCACCACCGTGGTTTTAAACTTACGCGGCAGGTAGGTCTGACCGAGGATCGGCTCTTCATCGGTGGTGGCGACTTTCTCCTGATCGAGCCAGATCTCCGCATAGGCGCGGGTACGTGGCAGCAGATGTTCGGAGATTTTTTTCGCCCACTCGTACGCTTCGGCGTGCAGCTCAGATTCGTACGGGTTCGAGGTGCAGAGCACGTTACGGTTCATGTCGTTGGCGGTCGCCAGCGCGTCCAGACCCACGGAGTGCAGCATCTGGTGCACCGGCTTGACGTTCTTCTTCAGAATGCCGTGGAACTGGAAGGTCTGACGGTTAGTCAGACGGATGCTGCCGTAAATCGTGTTTTCACCGGCAAACTTGTCGATCGCCTGCCACTGTTTCGTAGTGATTACCCCGCCCGGCAGACGACAGCGCAGCAGCATCGCGTGACGCGGCTCCAGCTTCTGTTCGGCACGCTCGGCGCGGATATCGCGGTCGTCCTGCTGGTACATACCGTGGAAACGGATCAGCAGGAAGTTGTCGCCTTTGAAACCGCCGGTCAGGCCGTCATTTAAATCTTCGGCAATGGTACCGCGCAGGTAGTTGCTTTCTACCTTCATGCGCTCGGCATCAGTCAGTTTGCCTTCGACCACCAGTGGGCCAGGATGTTTTTCGCTCATTAGTAGACATCTCGCTGATAACGGCGCTCTACGCGCAGCTCACTTAAAAATTCATCCGCCGTTTCGGCATCCATACCGCCGAATTCGGCAATCACTTCCAGCAGTGCCTGCTCAACGTCTTTCGCCATGCGATTGGCGTCGCCGCAGACATAAATGTGGGCGCCGTCATTGATCCAGCGCCACAGCTCTGCGCCCTGTTCGCGCAGTTTGTCTTGTACGTATACTTTTTCTTTCTGATCGCGGGACCAGGCCAGATCGATGCGGGTCAGCACGCCCTCTTTGACGTAGCGCTGCCACTCAACCTGGTAGAGGAAATCTTCAGTAAAGTGCGGGTTGCCGAAGAACAGCCAGTTTTTACCCGGCGCGTCGTCTGCTGCACGCTGCTGCATAAAGGCGCGGAATGGCGCAATACCGGTGCCCGGGCCAATCATAATCACCGGCGTTTCGGGGTTCGCCGGCAGGCGGAAGTTGTCGTTGTGCTCGATAAAGACGCGAACTTCGCCCTCTTCTTCCACGCGGTCTGCCAGGAAGCCTGACGCCCCACCCGCGCGCGCGCGGCCTTCGATGTCGTAACGCACCACGCCAACGGTGATGTGGACTTCGTTTTCCACTTCCGCCTGCGAGGAGGCGATGGAGTACAGGCGCGGGGTCAGCGGACGCAGCAGGCCGACCAGCGCGTCAGCATCCAGCTGTGCCGGAGAGAAACGCACCATATCGACAATCGGCGTTGTCGCCGCGTATTGCTGTAACTTCGCCTTATCCCCGACCAGCGGAAGGAGCGATTCGCTGCGGGTTAAGGTGGCGTAGTTTTCAACGATGTTGGCGGTATTCACCGTTAGTTCGAAATGCCACTGGAGCGCCTCGGAGATCGAGAGCGTTTTGCCGTCCACGATAACCGGTTCATCGCCTTTCAGCCACAGCAGCTCGACCAGCTCTTTCACCAGCACCGGATCGTTCTGATACCAGACGCCCAGCGCATCGCCAGGCTGGTAACGCAGGCCAGAGTCACCGAGATCGATTTCGATATGGCGCACGTCTTTTTCTGAATCACGGCCCGTGATTTTCTGGTTTACCGACAGGCTCGCCGTCAGCGGCGCCTCTTTCGTGTAAGGGCTGGTGTGGATTTCGTTAACGGTGCCGGCTACGGTAACGGCGGCCTGCGCTGGCGTCTCTTTCGGGACGCGGGCCTTCAGCACCTCAACGATGCGCGCCCGCCATTCGGCGGCGGCAGCCTGGTATTCCACGTCAGCGTCTACGCGATCCAGCAGGCGCTCTGCGCCCAGCTCCGCCAGCTTGCTGTCGAAATCTTTACCGGACTGGCAGAAAAATTCATAGGACATATCACCGAGGCCGAAGACGGCAAAGGCGGTGCCCTCGAGCTTTGGTGCTTTTTTCGAGAACAGGAACTTATGCAGCGCGACGGCTTCTTCAGCAGGCTCACCTTCCCCCTGCGTTGACGCCACCACCACCAGCAGTTTTTCTGACGCGACCTGTTTGAATTTATAATCCCCGGCGTTGACCAGGTTAACGTTCAGCTTCGCGGCGAGCAGGTCATCACGCAGCGCTTCGGCCACACGACGGGCATTACCCGTTTGCGAAGCGGAGATAAGCGTGATGGCAGGAATTTCAACGGCCGTTGGCGGGACGCCTGCCACAGCACCCGGCTGCTGGTTCAGCATTCCCCAGAAATAGCCGGAGACCCAGGCAAGCTGGGTGGGTGAAAAATCGGAAGTCGCGGCCTGGAGGCGCGCCAGTTGCTCCGGGTTAAGGGGAAGCAAATTTGAAGGTGGGGCCTGTGTTGTCATGCGTCGTTATGTTCCAGTAGCAAAGCGGACTTTAAGCGAATAAATCCAAACTGAAGATAAGGTTAACGGCGGGGATAATAACAATTAAAGAAGGGATGGAAATAATTAATAACCAAATGGACTAACCTGTTTTAGTTATCGTTCTTAACGATAAAAGCGATTAAATAACCATATGAAATAAAACAACAAAAATCGATAAACACCATGAATACGAGGCGGTGACCGTTCAGAGCCGTTTTAATTAATGATAAAAATTGTGCTTTCCGGTACTATGCGGCGGTTTTTTCCGCATTCCTGAGAGCTATGATGTCCACCACACTGTTTAAAGATTTCACCTTCGAAGCCGCACACCACCTTCCACACGTTCCTGCAGGGCACAAATGTGGCCGCCTGCATGGGCACTCGTTTATGGTGCGTCTTGAAATCACCGGTGAAGTCGATCCCCATACGGGCTGGATCATGGACTTTGCCGAACTGAAGGCCGCGTTTAAGCCGACCTACGATCGTCTCGATCACTACTATCTGAATGATATTCCGGGCCTTGAAAACCCGACCAGCGAAGTGCTGGCGAAATGGATTTGGGATCAGATGAAACCGCTTGTGCCGCTGCTGAGCGCGGTGATGATCAAAGAGACCTGCACGGCAGGCTGCGTCTACCGCGGGGAGTGAATCTCCTCCGTTTCGGCCTCAAGAGGCACGAGCGGCGTAAACTCATAGAGCACCAGCGCATTACTCTCCAGTGATTCTGTCAGTTGCCAGCCGTCATCAATGCGTTCATCGTACAGGGAAAGCGTTGGACGCGCTTTGTGCGCTATCCAGCGCCACATCTCTTCGTCAGGGCCGCTTTCGCTGCCTACCCCTTCAAGCAACGGATAGAGCGCGCCGTTATGCTGATCGAAAAGATGGCGTTTAATTCGCCAAATACCGCGCATTCCCTTCAGGTGTAAATGATACTGCTGGCGAAAACGCTGGATGAATGCTTCTTCACTGGAAAGGAGCGGATTAAAAACCACCACATTACGCAGCAGCAACTGGTAACCATTGTGATGGCGCGTGAGCAGAACACGCCCGTCGTTTACCAGCACCTCGCCCCGCAGGCGTTGCCAGAGCCAGAGTACCCAATAAACCGGCCGTGGAAGACCATGGTTGTACTGTAGCGCAAGGCTTGACGTATCGATGGTGTTGTTCGCACGGGCTTCACCCTGAAGGCCCGAATTGAGCCAGAATCCCCCTAGCCAGACCTGTTCCGATAGCCCGAGCAGGCTCTGCATCAGCAGCGCCCCACGAAAAAACCAGCCGTTTGTCGCCCGCGTGTTCCCGGTGAGGGTATTCCAGGAGAGAAGCCAGACGGGAAGCGAACATTTGCGCAGACGAAGGGCGGCGATAATCTGGCGGATCTTCTGTACCGGATAATTTTCTGTAGAAGAGAGTTGGGCTGGCTCCCGCTGCGCAGGATCGAGAAGTTCATTGGCATCGGCTGAACAGGCAAGAAAATCGGCCTGCATCAGGATGGCTGAGCTGAACAGGGTATTGTCGCTCACGCCCGCGCTGTCGGGTGAAAATCGATGCCATAAACCAAACTTTGCCTGTGGCAGATAGTTGCGTATGACGTTGTGCTGCGCCAGCCAGACCTGCTCCCGGGTCTCCTCACTCGCCTGTGTTGACCAGTGCATGACAAAGTGCCAGCCCGCGGTGATCTCGGGCGAAAAATGATTGACCGTCCGTTGTAAAAAACGGGCAAGTAGATCGCGACGGGTCGTTACGCCGGTGTGCAGCAGCACCGTCCATTGCTTTTTTGCCAGCCAGGTGAAGAGCTGATGCAGATTGTACCAGCAGGCGTAGCCCGCCATCTGGGGGTCATCCCACCCGGTGGCAAACAGACGGCTGCTGAGAAAAGGTTCGGCGATATCAATTCCCTCTATGGGAATGGCCTCATTTATCGCTTCAAGATTCTGACGAACGTCCTCACGCAGTAAATCGTCGAGCTCACGCAGAGTAATGACTACCCGCATACGGCGCAGCGAGGTGGAGAGAGGATTAAGCTGCTCAAGATCCAGTGTCTGCTCCTGCTGCGGGCGATCGATAAGCGGGGAGGCTCCCCAGCCGCGCGCCACCGGTTCATTGAGCAGGCTAAACAGCTTATCCATGGCCACCGGATAGCGCTGCTCACACCTGTCCGTACGAACACGTGTGGCCTCCGGGTGCTGGCGTCGGGACTTACGAAACTCACCCGGGGACATATTGTGAACACGCCGAAACCGATCGGTCATCATACGCGTGCTGGCGAAACCCTGCTCAAGCGCAATCTGATGCAGCGGTCGGTTCGTCAGACGGAGCGCGTCAGCCGCCTTTTCCAGCCGTAGGGTGGTGATGTACTGCATGAAACTGATCCCCACCTCCTTTCTAAAGAGACGAGAGAGCCAGGCTTCAGAGACATATTCACTCGCGGCGATTTCCGCAAGCGTAATACGGCGAGAATAACTGGCATTGATCCGCTCTATCACCCGGGCAATGCGTTTGCTGTGCGCTGGGGAAAGTTCACGGGACAAAAACCGGGCGGGCTGCTGAAAGCGGCTGGTCAGCAACAGCAATATCTCGCTCAGCCAGCGGTACGCCTCCAGCCGGTAGCGGTGTGGGTCGTTGATGAGGGTGACCACAAGAAGCTGGCGCAGCAGATCGCGAAGCGCATCGCATTGGGGCCAGACGCCTCCGGCTTCTGCCGGTATAGCGTAATCATGGACAAAAAAATCATTGCAGAGCTGGACCACCCAGCGCCCGGAAAGGGACACGCGCAGGGTGATATTTGCCGTTTCGCTCGTGAACTGCCAGCGCCGATGACGGTTGATGATGGCAAGGGTATTGGCCTCCAGGATGTCACGTCCCACATCGGTATTCAGCTCAGCCCGCCCTTCCAGCACCCAGAGCAACGTTAGCGTATCGCCTTCATCCTTCACGCAGTGGCGAATGTCCTGGATCTCCACCCAAAATTCATCTCCCCGCTGATTCATCTTACCCCTCATCAAAGACAAATAATGACCGGCTCTTTTTTGTCATAACGGAATTGTATGAAAAACAATCAAAACAAAACCGTCGCTTTACAACAAAAAAATGCATTTTCTGGCAGTGCGATCGTCATAGACTCGAAATTATCACCGTTTGGCATAAAAAGGATAACAAAAATGACACATCCAATTATCGAAGCTCTGCGCGGCAAAGAGGCCCAGTTCACTGAATTACGTCGCTATTTTCATCAGCATCCTGAAATTGGTTTTGAGGAGCACAATACGAGCGATCGCGTTGCGGCGTTGCTTGAGGAATGGGGATATGAGGTTCATCGCGGCCTGGCGAAAACCGGTGTGGTCGGCACGCTGAAGGTGGGTAACGGGCCTAAACGCCTGGGTCTGCGCGCCGACATGGATGCGCTGCCTATGCAGGAAAACAGCGGCAAGGCCTGGAGCAGTACCGTTGAGGGTAAATTCCACGGCTGCGGTCATGACGGCCACACCACAACGCTCCTGTATGCAGCGGAGTACCTGGCACGCACCCGCAATTTTAACGGCACGCTGCACCTTATTTTTCAGCCCGCGGAAGAACTTCTGTATGGCGGACGCGTTATGGTAGAGGACGGTTTGTTTGACCTGTTCCCCTGCGACCACATTTTTGGTCTGCACAATATGCCGTCACAGCCCGTCGGAAAAATTGGTCTGCGCGATGGCGCCATGATGGCCTCTTCGGACACCCTTCATATTGAGGTTAACGGCGTGGGGGGGCACGGCGCGGTGCCAGAACATACCGTAGACGCCACCCTGATTGCCTGTCATATCACTATCGCTTTGCAGTCCATTGTTTCGCGCAATATCACCCCTTTTCAGCCTGCCGTCGTTACCGTAGGCAGCATTCAGGCTGGACATGCTCCCAACATCATCAACGACAAAGTATTGATGAAACTTACCGTGCGCACGCTGGATGAAAGCGTGCGGCAAACCGTGCTACAGCGCATCCATGATATCGCCGTTGCGCAGGCGGAAAGTTTCAATGCCACGGCTACCATTCGACACATTAATGGCAGCCCGGTACTGAAAAACAATCCGCAAGCCAATGAGATGGTGCGCAACGTCGCCACCGATCTGTTCGGTCAGGATTCCGTCGCGGAGGTGAATGCGTTTATGGGCAGCGAGGACTTTGCGTTCATGCTCGAGAAAAATCCCAATGGCTGTTATTTCACCCTTGGCGCTGGCGATGAGCCTGACCGCTGCATGGTGCATAACCCGGGCTACGACTTTAACGACACTATTCTCCTCACCGGCGCGGCGCTGTGGGCCGCACTGACCGAACACTATCTGCGCTGATTCGCACCTTCCGGGGAGGGCTGCATTATGAGTACCGTTTCCCTGACAGACGCATCCGCCTACGCCGGTAACGATCGGCTGCTGGCGGGTATCGTCATGAGCGTTCTGACCTTCTGGCTGTTTGCCCAGTCGGTTATCAACGTGGTTCCGGCCATGCAGAATAGCCTCGACATTGCCCTCGAAACCCTTACGCTGGCCGTCAGCCTGAGCGCGTTGTTTAGCGGCTGTTTTGTCGTAGCCTGCGGTGGGTTTGCCGATAAGTTTGGGCGCATGCGCCTGACCATGACAGGCCTGATTTTGAGCATGATCGGAAGCGGTCTGCTGTTCATTTCATGGGAGCCCGTCCTGTTTCTGTTGGGAAGAGCGATACAGGGGCTATCCGCGGCCTGCATCATGCCCGCCACGCTGGCGCTGATTAAGACCTGGTATGAAGGGAAAGCACGCCAGCGCGCAATCAGCTTCTGGGTTATTGGTTCATGGGGCGGGAGTGGCCTGAGCTCGTTTGTGGGAGGCGCCATCGCCACCACGCTGGGCTGGCGCTGGATTTTTATTTTGTCGATAGTGGTGGCTCTGGTCGCGCTATTGCTTATCCGCGCCACGCCGGAAAGCCGCAGCCCTGATGCGTGTCGACACAAGCTGGATATCAGCGGCCTGGTGAGTTTTGTCCTTATGCTGGTGCTGTTCAATCTGTTTATCAGCAAAGGACACAGCTGGGGCTGGAGCAGCAGTTTATCGCTTCTTGTACTGTGTGGAGCCGTGATTGCACTGATGTGCTTTGTCGTTACCGGGCGGCGGAAGGGCGATGCGGCATTGATCGATTTCGCCCTGTTTAAAAACCGTGCCTATAGCGCCTCGGTATTCTCAAATTTCCTGCTCAACGGCTGCATTGGCACCATGATGATCGCCAGCATCTGGTTGCAGCAAGGCCATCATCTGTCACCGCTACAGACCGGCATGATGACGCTGGGGTATCTGGTTACCGTACTGGCGATGATCCGGGTGGGTGAAAAACTGCTTCAGCGCTATGGCGCCAGGCTGCCGATGATGACCGGCCCGCTGCTGACCGCAACAGGTATTACGCTGATTTCATGCACCTTCTTAAGCAAAGAGGTCTACATTGTCACCGTCTTTCTGAGCAATATTTTATTCGGGCTGGGGCTCGGATGTTACGCCACGCCCTCAACGGACACGGCGGTAATGAATGCCCCTGAAAACAAAGTGGGGGTGGCTTCAGGGATCTATAAGATGGGCAGTTCCCTGGGCGGCGCAATGGGGATCGCGGTCACCGCATCGCTATACGCCCTATGGCTGCCGATGGGAACGGCCAGTGCCGCGCAGTATGCCTTGCTGTTCAACAGTGCGATTTGCCTTGGGTCGGCAGTCGTGACCTGGGCTTTACTGCCAACAACAAAAGCCCCGCGTTAAGCGGGGCCACACAAGTATCAGGCAATGTTCAGATATTTGTGCGTCTGCATCGACAGGCGCCAGTTGCGGGCGATACAGGTTTCAATGCACAGACGGGTTGCATCGTCTTTCTGGCTGATAGGCTGTAGCGCGATCACGCGCTGCTTTTCGTCCGTCAGCGTCGCCAGCAGTTCGTCCAGCGCTTCGATGTCACGCACGCGCCCCACCGGATGTTTGATCTCATCCGCACGCTCAAGCGCCTGCGACAACACGTCATAACCGCCACGCATATTCACTTTCGGTGAAACCGTTACCCACGTTGAATGGGAGCAGCGCACTTCATGGGTACCGCTGGTTTCGATCTGACAGCTATAGCCGTTCTTCTCGAGCAGTTCGGTGAGGGGCATCAGATCGTGAATGCAGGGTTCCCCGCCGGTGATCACAACATGCCGCGCCGTCCAGCCCTGACGACCAATAATGGCAAGCAGATCTTCCGCGCTGCCCGCGCCCCATTTATCGCTCTCTTTGGTTTTAGCCAGAATGCTGAACAGCGACACTTCCCGATCTGCGAGCTTATCCCACGTATGTTTGGTATCACACCAGGCGCAGCCAACCGGGCATCCCTGTAAACGAATAAAGATAGCGGGAACGCCGGTAAAGTAACCCTCGCCTTGCAGGGTCTGGAACATCTCGTTAATCGGGTACTGCATAGTCAACTCTGTTAAGGGAATAAACGATAAGTATCGCAGATCCCCGTCAGATGATCATGCTCCATCGGTGCTTTGCGCGCCAATTGCCGCCATAAACCGTTCCGTAATTTGCTGCGGTCGGGTGATCGCCCCGCCGACGACAACCGTATGCGCACCCAACTCCAGACACCTGGCCGCGCGATCGGGGGTATCCACGTTACCTTCGGCAATCACGGGGATCGTGACGGCAGACAGCACCTCTTTCAAAAACGCGCAGTCATTTTCCGGTAGCGAATGGCCCGCGGTCTCTGCCGTATAACCGTAAAGGGTGGTTCCGACACAATCAAACCCCAGCGCCTGCGCGGTCACGGCCTCCTGCACGGTGGCAATATCCGCCATCAGCAGCAGCGAAGGGTAACGGGTGCGGATCTGCGCGATCAGCATGCCCAGCGATACGCCACCGGGCCGTTTCCGGGCGGTCGCATCCAGCGCAACGATGTCCGGGGCGACCGCCATCAGCTCATCCACTTCTTTGAGCGTCGCGGTGATAAACACCTCGCTATCCGGATAGTCCCGTTTGATGATGCCGATGACCGGCAGTGAGACCAGCCCTTTGATAGCCTTGATATCCACCACGCTATTGGCGCGGATCGCAGCGGCACCGCCCTGGGCTGCCGCCAGCGCCATTCGCGACATAATAAACGGGCTGTGCAGCGGTTCATTTTCCAGCGCCTGGCAGGAGACGACCAGTTTTCCTTTCAGGTTATCCAGTACAGTTTTCATTACGATAAGATCTCTTCCACTTCGTTTTTGATAAGGGTGACGTGCGGGCCATAGATGACCTGGACACCGTTGCCGCGGACGATAACGCCGCGCGCGCCGGTCGCTTTCAGTGCTGCTTCATTAACTTTGCTACCGTCTTTCACCGTGACGCGAAGACGCGTGGCGCAGCAGTCAACGTCATCCAGATTGTCTCTTCCACCCAATCCGGCGATCACCGCCGCGGCACGCTCGCTTTGCGGCATGGTAGCCTCGTCAGCCAACGCCTCCTTTTCACGGCCCGGCGTGGCAAAATCAAAACGTTTAATCAGATAGCGGAAAGTACAGTAGTAAAGGAAGAACCACGGTACGCCTACCAGCGGGACGAACATCCAGTTAGTTTTCGCTTCACCCTGCAAAATGCCGAACAGCACGAAATCAATAAACCCGCCGGAGAAAGTTTGCCCGATGGTGATATGCAGCATGTGCGCGAGCATAAACGCCAGCCCGTCAAACAGCGCATGAATGACGTACAGCACCGGCGCAATAAACAGGAATGAGAACTCGATGGGCTCGGTAATGCCCGTCAGGAAAGAGGTTAACGCCGCTGACAGCAGCAGCCCGGCTACGCGCTTCTTGTTCTCGGGTTTAGCCGTGTGGTACATCGCCAGGCAGGCGCCCAGCAGGCCAAACATCATCGTAATAAAGCGCCCGGACATGAAGCGCGACGTGCCCTCATAGAAGTGCTGGGTGTTCGGGTCCGCGAGCTGGGCAAAGAAGATCCGCTGCGTGCCCTCAACCAGGTGACCGTTAACAATTTCACTGCCGCCAAGCGCGGTGGTCCAGAACGGCAGATAAAAGATGTGGTGAAGGCCAAACGGGCCAAGCATGCGCAGGATGAAGCCGTACAGCAATGTCCCCAGATAGCCGGTGGCATCCACCAGACCGCCAAGGCCAAAGATCAGCTTCTGAAAATGCGGCCAGACCACGGTCATCAGCGCGCCGACAAGTATCGCCGCCAGCGAGCTGATAATGGGAACGAAGCGCGAGCCGCCAAAAAAGCCCAGAAATTGCGGAAGCGCGATTTTATTAAACCGATGATGCAGTGCGCAGGTCACAAGCCCAATAACGACCCCACCAAACACGCCCGTTTCAAGCGTCTGAATACCCAGCGTCATGCCCTGCCCTACGGCGCCCGGGTTCTCATGCGCCAGTTTTCCGGTCAGGATCAGCAGCGCATTGATAGTGGCATTCATCACCAGATAAGCGAGTAATGCCGCCAGCCCTGCCGTACCTTTATCATTTTTTGCCAGCCCAACGGCGACCCCAACAGCAAACAGTACCGACAGGTTTGCGAACACAATCGAGCCTGCACTGCTCATGATGGTAAAGATGGCCTGTAGCCAGCCAACGTCTAAAAATGGATACGCGGTAAGCGTATTCGGATTCGATAGCGCCCCGCCGATCCCCAACAACAGACCTGCTGCGGGCAGTATGGCGATAGGTAACATAAAGGATTTGCCAAAGCGCTGCGCTTTTTCAAACCATCCGCCGGAAGACGCTCCGCTGAACATTTGCATCATTTTTTTATCCCCCTGGTTGTTGATGAAAATTTTTACCACATATAATTTTAATTGTGAAAATTACCACCAAAAACCAGGACGCCGATCATACTTTTTCGAAATGACTGGCATCTCTCCCCCGCTTTCCGCCACACTAGTTGGCAGAGAAACGCATTAAGGATCTAGCATGTCGGACCATGAAAACCTGCTGCTGAAGCTACGCCAGGAGGCTTCCGGGTATAGCCCAACGCAACAAAAACTGGGGGAGTTTGTTCTCAACGATCCTGCCAGGGTGCTCTACCTGACGATCACCGAGCTGGCGCGTGAAAGCGGCACCAGCGAGGCCAGCGTCACACGCCTTTGCCGCACGCTGGGCTGTAAGGGATATAACGAATTTAAAATGGCGCTTGCGCTGGATATTCAGCAGGGTTTGCCAGAGCGTCAGGCAGGAGATGCGATAGATAACGTGGTGGATGAGTCTGTCCAGGCGCTGCAAGATACCGCAAAACTCCTCGACCGGGCCCAGCTTGAACAGGCGACACTGGCCCTGCATCAGGCGCAATCAGTGCAAATTTACGGGGTGGCGGCCAGCGCGATTCTGGGGGAGTATTTGCATTACAAGCTGCTGCGACTCGGCAAACCTGCACAGCTGTTTAGCGATATGCATCGCGCCGCCATGAATGCGACGACGCTCTCGAAAGAGACGCTGGTGGTGGCCATCTCAAGTTCTGGCTCTACACGGGATCTGCTTCACGTGGTGAAACTCGCCCGCAAGCGTGGCGTTAAGGTACTGGCGCTCAGCAATACACCCCGCAGCCCGCTGGCCTCCCTGAGCGATTTACAGCTGGTTGCAGCCAAGCCCGAGGGACCGCTGAGCGCGGGTGCGCTCAATGCCAAGGTTGGCGTGATGCTGCTGGTTGAACTGCTTACCACTTCCCTTATTGCAGTAGACAGCCATTACGGTGACGTAAGCCAGCAAACGGCCAGCGCCACGCTGCCGCTTCTGCTATAGAAAACAAAAAACCCGCCGAAGCGGGTTTTTTCATAAGAACGAAAGTTCAGGCTTATGCCTGGCCTTTGATCTCTTTACGACCGTTGTAAGGTGCTTTTTCGCCCAGCGCTTCTTCGATACGAATCAGCTGGTTGTATTTAGCAACACGGTCAGAACGGCTCATAGAACCGGTTTTGATCTGGCCAGCAGCGGTACCCACAGCCAGGTCAGCGATGGTAGCGTCTTCAGTTTCGCCAGAACGGTGAGAGATAACAGCGGTGTAGCCAGCGTCTTTCGCCATTTTGATCGCAGCCAGCGTTTCGGTCAGAGAACCGATCTGGTTGAATTTGATCAGGATGGAGTTAACGATGCCTTTCTCGATGCCTTCTTTCAGGATCTTGGTGTTGGTTACGAACAGATCGTCACCAACCAGCTGGATTTTGTCGCCCAGTACTTTGGTCTGGTATGCGAAACCATCCCAGTCAGACTCGTCCAGACCGTCTTCGATAGAAACGATTGGGTACTGTTTGGTCAGGTCTTCCAGGAAGTGGGTAAACTCTTCGGAGGTGAACGCTTTGTTGCCTTCGCCAGCCAGAACGTATTTACCGTCTTTGTAGAATTCAGATGCTGCACAGTCCATCGCCAGGGTGATGTCTTTGCCCAGCTCGTAGCCTGCTGCTTTAACCGCTTCAGCGATAACAGCCAGCGCTTCTGCGTTAGAACCCAGGTTTGGCGCGTAGCCACCTTCGTCACCAACAGCAGTGTTCATACCTTTAGCTTTCAGAACTTTAGCCAGGTTGTGGAACACTTCAGAACCCATACGCACCGCTTCTTTCAGGGATTTCGCGCCAACAGGCTGAATCATGAATTCCTGAATATCAACGTTATTGTCTGCGTGCTCACCACCGTTGATGATGTTCATCATTGGTACAGGCATGGAGTATTTGCCTGGGGTGCCGTTCAGTTCAGCGATGTGCTCGAACAGTGGCATACCTTTAGCAGCAGCGGCTGCTTTGGCGTTCGCCAGGGAAACTGCCAGGATTGCGTTCGCACCGAAGTTAGATTTGTTTTCAGTACCGTCCAGATCGATCATGATCTTGTCGATGCCAGCCTGATCTTTGGCATCTTTGCCAACGATAGCCTGAGCAATAGGACCGTTAACAGCGCCAACCGCTTTCAGTACGCCTTTGCCCATGAAACGGGATTTGTCGCCATCACGCAGTTCCAGCGCTTCGCGGGAACCTGTAGATGCGCCTGATGGAGCAGCAGCCATACCGACGAAACCACCTTCCAGATGAACTTCGGCTTCAACGGTCGGGTTACCACGGGAGTCGATGATTTCACGACCGATGACTTTAACGATTTTGGACATTAGATTTTCCTCAGTACAAGTTAAACTAAAACTCCAGACAAACAACGCGTACCAGGGGTACGCGTTGCCGTTCTAACTTTTTTTACTTCGCCTGACGCTTCTGGTACTCGCTGGCGGCTTTCACGAAGCCTGCAAACAGCGGATGCCCGTCACGCGGCGTTGAAGTAAATTCCGGGTGGAATTGGCAGGCCACGAACCACGGATGGTTTGGCACTTCGATGATCTCGACTAACTGATCATCCCCGGAACGGCCCGCAACACGCAGACCCGCAGCTTCAATTTGTTTCAACAACATGTTGTTGACTTCATAGCGGTGACGATGGCGCTCGGTAATCACCGGCTCGCCGTACAGCTTGCGAACCACGCTATCGTCTGACAGCTGGCAGGCCTGTGCGCCAAGACGCATGGTGCCACCCAGATCGCTCTTCTCGGTACGGACTTCGACGTTACCGTCTTCGTCGCGCCATTCCGTAATCAGCGCCACGACAGGGTACTTACAGTCTGGCACAAATTCCGTAGAGTTCGCGTTTTCCATTCCCGCTACGTTGCGCGCAAATTCAATCAGCGCAACCTGCATACCCAGGCAGATGCCGAGGTATGGAATATTGTTTTCACGCGCATAGCGTGCAGTGGCGATCTTGCCTTCAACACCACGGTAGCCGAAGCCGCCAGGGATGAGAATCGCATCCAGATCTTTGAGAATTTCGACGCCGCGCGTTTCAACATCCTGCGAATCAATCAGCTTGATGTTGACGGAGACGCGATTCTTCAGACCACCGTGCTTCAGCGCCTCGATAACTGACTTATAGGCATCCGGCAGTTCAATATACTTGCCGACCATACCGATAGTCACTTCGCCGCCCGGATTGGCTTCTTCGTAAATCACCTGCTCCCATTCAGACAGGTTAGCTTCCGGACAGTTCAAGCTGAATCGTTTACAAATATAATCGTCCAGACCCTGTGATTTCAACAGGCCCGGGATTTTATAAATGGAATCGACGTCTTTCATTGAAATAACGGCTTTTTCAGGCACGTTACAGAACAATGCAATTTTCGCGCGTTCGTTCGCTGGAATCGCACGATCGGAACGGCAAACCAGGATATCAGGCTGAATACCGATGGAGAGCAACTCTTTAACGGAGTGCTGAGTCGGTTTGGTTTTCACTTCACCTGCTGCCGCCATGTAAGGCACCAGCGTCAGGTGCATGAACAGCGCGTTCTCACGACCAATATCTACCGCCAGCTGACGAATCGCTTCGAGGAACGGCAGGGATTCGATATCCCCTACGGTACCGCCGATTTCAACCAGCACAACGTCATGCCCTTCGCCACCGGCAAGGACACGCTCTTTAATGGCGTTAGTGATGTGTGGGATGACCTGCACGGTCGCGCCCAGGTAGTCACCACGGCGCTCTTTACGCAGAACGTCAGAGTAGATACGGCCAGTCGTAAAGTTGTTACGACGGGTCATTTTGGTACGGATGAAACGCTCGTAGTGGCCAAGATCCAGATCGGTTTCAGCGCCGTCTTCAGTAACGAACACTTCCCCGTGTTGGGTTGGGCTCATGGTGCCAGGATCGACGTTGATGTACGGATCCAGTTTCATCATGGTCACATTGAGGCCACGGGCTTCAAGAATGGCTGCGAGGGAGGCTGCGGCAATGCCTTTACCCAGAGAGGATACGACCCCGCCGGTCACAAAAATATAGTTCGTTGTCATGCTGAACCTGAGAAGTTAGGGTGAAACGATGGAATAACCAAGACGGGAAAGTAGTATACCCGAACACGACGAGCGCCACAAACTTTCATTCTCCGTCTCCTTCCCAGGCCATGACAAACATAAGGAGTGAGAAAATAGCCCCTTTTGGGTAAATGTTTTTGACGCAAATCAAGCGCTTGTCATTTAAAAAATCACACAAATTGCGCTTGATCGCAAAATTTCGTTAGAGATCATGTTCCTGGCGTTTTACTTCCTGCCAGACTTCTTCCATCGCCTCGAGGTCAATGCCGCTCATTTCCAGGCCGCGCGAGGCCACAATGCGCTCAACTTCACGGAAGCGACGTTCGAATTTAATGTTCGCTTTTTGCAGGGCGGTTTCCGCTTTTACACCGAGGTGGCGAGAAAGGTTGACGGTCGCGAACAGCAGATCGCCCATCTCCTCTTCCAGCTTTGCTTCATCCACAACGGCCTGCTGCGCTTCATGCATCACTTCGTCGATCTCTTCGTGCACTTTTTCCAGCACCGGGCCGAGAGAGGTCCAGTCAAACCCTACCGCCGAGCAGCGCTTTTGAATTTTGTGCGCGCGCATCAGCGCAGGAAGGTTCAGGGGAATGTCGTCCAGCGCCGAGTGCTGGGATTTTTCAGCGCGTTCGGCGCTTTTGATCTGCTCCCAGCGCGCCAGCACTTCCGCACTGTTGCCTGCGGAGGCATCGCCAAAGATATGCGGATGACGGCGCTCCAGCTTGTCGCTGATAGCGGCGCAGATGTCGTCAAAGTTAAAGCGCCCCTCTTCCTGCGCCATCTGAGCGTAGAACACCACCTGGAACAGCAGGTCGCCAAGCTCACCGCGCAGGTCGTCGAAATCTTCGCGCGAAATCGCGTCCAGCACTTCGTAGGTCTCTTCCAGCGTGTAAGGCGCAATGGTGGCGAAAGTCTGCTCTTTATCCCACGGGCAGCCGTTTTCCGGGTCGCGCAGGCGTTTCATGATGCCAAGCAGGCGGTCGATTTGAGTCATAGTTCTGTCCTGATGTCAAAATGCCGGGTGGCAGCGTTGCCTTACCCGGCCTACAGAAGAGGATGTTCAGCCGCCGTGCAGACGACGCGCGTCAATCACATCCGGCACCTGGTTCAGTTTACCGAGCACCCGGCCCAGCACCTGCAGGTTATAGATTTCGATGGTCATATCGATGGTGGCAAGCTGCTCGCGGGTATCGCTGCGGCTGGCAACGCCCAGCACGTTGACCTTCTCGTTGGCGAGAATGGTGGTGATGTCGCGCAGCAGGCCACTGCGGTCGTTGGCAGTGACGCGCACCACCAGCGAGTAGCCAGCGGAGTAGCTTTCACCCCAGACGGCTTCCACGATACGTTCCGGCGCATGCGATTGCAGCTCAGCAAGCTGATCACAGTCGGAGCGGTGAATTGAGATCCCGCGCCCCTGGGTGATAAAGCCGACAATATCGTCACCCGGTATCGGCTGGCAGCAGCGGGCAATATGGTGCATGAGGTTACCCACCCCTTCAACCACCACGCGGCCATTGTCCTTGCTGCGCTGCTGCGGAGCGTAGGTTTTCTGCTGGAGCTGTTTCAGCGCTGCCGCATCCTGCTCTGCCGCGCTTGGCTTGTTGAACTGCGCTTGCAGGAAGTTCACCATCTGGTTCAGGCGGATATCGCCGCCGCCAATCGCCGCTAACAGTTCGTCGAGCTCGTTGAAGTTGTAGCGCGGCAGCAGGAACTTCTCCGCCTCTTTCAGGTTTATCCCGATATGCTCCAGCTCGTCGTCAAGGATCTGACGACCGGCAAGGATATTCTTGTCACGATCCTGCTTGCGGAACCAGGCGTGAATTTTAGAGCGCCCGCGGCTGGTGGTCACGTAACCGAGGTTTGGATTCAGCCAGTCGCGGCTTGGGTTTGGCTGCTTCTGGGTGATGATTTCAATCTGGTCGCCCATCTGTAGCTGGTAGGTAAACGGTACGATACGTCCGCCGATCTTCGCCCCGATGCAACGGTGCCCCACGTCGCTGTGAATGTGGTAGGCGAAATCGAGCGGCGTAGAGCCTGCCGGCAGATCAACCACATCCCCTTTCGGGGTAAAGACGTAGACGCGATCGTCGAAGACCTGACTGCGCACTTCGTCGAGCATTTCGCCGGAGTCGGCCATCTCTTCCTGCCACGCAATCAGCTTACGCAGCCAGGCGATACGGTCCTCGTGTCCGGAGCGCGCGCCGCCGGAAGTGCCTTCTTTGTACTTCCAGTGCGCGGCGACGCCCAGTTCGGCGTCTTCGTGCATCTGTTTAGTACGGATCTGAATTTCCACAGTTTTGCCGCCGGGGCCAAGCACCACGGTGTGGATGGACTGATAGCCATTCGGTTTGGGGTTCGCGACGTAGTCATCGAACTCATCCGGCAGATGGCGGAAGTGAGTATGTACTATCCCCAGCGCGGCGTAGCAGTCCTGGAGACGCTCCGCCACGATACGCACGGCGCGCACGTCAAACAGCTCGTCAAAGGCGAGGTGTTTCTTCTGCATTTTGCGCCAGATGCTGTAGATGTGCTTCGGACGCCCGTAGACCTCGGCGCGCACATTCTCCTCTTTCATCGACTGGCGCAGCCCGCTGACAAATTCCTCGATATAGTGTTCGCGGTCGATGCGGCGTTCGTGCAGCAATTTGGCAATGCGTTTGTATTCCGCCGGATGCAGATAGCGGAAGCAGTAATCTTCCAGCTCCCACTTCAGTTGCCCGATACCCAGACGGTTCGCCAGCGGCGCATAGATATTCGTACACTCTTTGGCGGCCAGGACGCGCTCGTCTTCCGGCGCATCCTTCACTTCGCGCAGATGGGCAACCCGTTCGGCCAGCTTGATCACCACGCAGCGAAAATCATCCACCATCGCCAGCAGCATGCGGCGGACGTTATCCACCTGCTCGGAAGAGACAGAATCCGTTTGCGCGGCTTTCAGTTGACGGATGGCGGCCATATCACGCACGCCGTGGATGAGCGCCACGACGGACTGGCCGACGCTTTCACGCAGCACGTCTTCCGTCACCACGTTAGCATCTGCCAGTGGGAACAGCAGTGCGGCCTGTAGCGTTTCGATATCCATGTTAAGCATGGAGAGAATTTCAACCATCTCCACGCCGCGCCACAACAGCAGTTCAGCGTCCGGATGCCCCTGCGTTGTGCGTAAACAATAGGCCCAGGTTTCGGTTAAGCGTTCACACGACTGCTGGCTGGAAATCCCCAGACTTGCGATCCATTTTTGAGGGTCAAACTCACCAGCTTTATTTAAATGTGCACTTCTTACCGCAACCATCGTCCTCTCCTTTAGGGACAAGGGCCTGTCGAAGTCGACAAGCCAAACTCATTAGATGTGCTCGAACAACACCATTGATTCCAGATGTCCAGTGTGCGGGAACATGTCCAGCATTGCCAGACGCCGAATCTGGTAACCCCCGCTCAATAATGCTTCGCTGTCACGGGCCAGCGTCGCCGGGTTACAGGAAACATAGACCACGCGTTCAGGCGCGAGTTTAATTATATGCTGCATCACGCCCGGCGCACCTGCGCGCGCCGGATCGAGCAGGATCTTATCAAAGCCCTGCTTAGCCCACGGTTGCTGAGTAACATCATCCTCAAGATTTTGATGAAAGAATGTCACATTTTGCAAGCCGTTCTGTTGGGCGTTCTCCTGGCCTTTCGCCACCAGCGCCTCAACGCCTTCCACCCCAACCACGCTTGCGGCTTTGCGGGCCAGCGGCAGGGTAAAGTTGCCCATACCGCAGAACAGATCGAGCACCCGATCGGTGGGCTGAACGTCAAGCCACGCCAGCGCGTTCGCCACCATCTGCTGGTTCACGCCGTCGTTGACCTGGATAAAATCCCGCGGGCTGAACGTTAAGCGTAGCCCGTCTGACGCATACCAGGGCGCGTCTCCGCTAACCTGCTCAAGTATCTCGCTTTGCGGCGCGAGGAAAAGCGCAAGCTCATGAGAATGCGAAAAGCGTTCCAGTTTTTCGCGATCTGTCCTGGACAGCGGTGCGGTGTGGCGCAGCACCATCAGCGGGCCGCCGTTGGCCAGCACCAGTTCGACATGGCCCAGCGAACGCACACCATCCAGCGATGCAAGACAGTGGTGCACGGCCGGGAGCAGTGCCTCAAGTTGGGGCACCAAAACAGGGCATTGCGTGATGGAGACGATATCGCTGGAGCTGGCTTTGCGAAAACCCATCTCCAGCCGTTCAGTTTTTGGCTGGTAGCTTAGACTCAGGCGAGCGCGGCGACGGTAGCCCCACGGCTGGTCAGCAACGATGTCACTGACGTCATGTTTTAGCAGGCGGGCCAGCGCGTTGCTTTTACTTTTTTGCTGTAATTCTGTGCTGGCATGCTGTTGCTGACAGCCTCCGCAAACGCCAAAATGGGGGCAGCGAGGCGTCACGCGCTCCGGGCTATCATTAAGACGGCGCTTGACCTGGCCGCGCGCATACTGGCGTTTGTCTTCCGTCAGCGTAATATCTGCGCGTTCTCCTGGCAGCAAACCTGTGATAAACAGTGTCTTACCCTTGTGACGCGCTACCCCCTGTCCAAAAGGATCGAGGTCAGAGGCTTCAACAGTTATGATCTGACGCGTCGTCACGCGTCGTTTTGCAGAGTAGAATTGCGCCATCGCCGAGATTGTTCTCAAATAAACATAATTAGCCTGATTGTCCCATAACGGAACTCCATGACCAACTACAGCCTGCGCGCGCGCATGATGATTTTGATCCTCGCTCCTACCGTTCTCATCGGTTTGCTGCTGAGCATTTTCTTTGTGGTGCATCGCTATAACGATTTGCAGAGACAGCTTGAAGATGCCGGGGCCAGCATTATCGAACCGCTGGCCGTCTCCAGCGAGTACGGTATGAACCTGCAAAACCGTGAATCCATTGGTCAGTTAATCAGCGTGCTGCACCGCCGTCATTCAGAGATTGTGCGCGCCATTTCCGTTTACGATGAGCATAACCGTCTTTTCGTCACCTCGAATTTCCATCTGGATCCCACGTCGCTGAAAATCCCGGAAGGTACCCCTTTCCCGCGTCATCTCACGGTCCTGCGGCGCGGCGATATCATGATCCTGCGCACGCCGATTATCTCAGAAAGCTATTCACCCGACGAATCCGCCCAGTCCGATGCGAAGTCCAGCAATAATATGCTGGGATATGTGGCGCTGGAGCTGGATCTCAAGTCGGTGCGGCTTCAGCAGTACAAAGAAATATTCATCTCCGGCGTGATGATGCTGTTCTGTATCGGCATCGCGTTGATCTTCGGCTGGCGGCTGATGCGCGACGTCACGGGGCCTATCCGTAACATGGTGAATACCGTTGACCGGATCCGCCGGGGTCAGCTGGACAGCCGCGTGGAAGGCTTCATGCTCGGCGAGCTGGATATGCTGAAAAACGGCATCAATTCAATGGCGATGTCGCTGGCGGCATATCACGAAGAGATGCAGCACAACGTTGACCAGGCCACCTCTGACCTGCGCGAAACGCTGGAGCAGATGGAGATCCAGAACGTGGAGCTGGATCTGGCGAAAAAACGCGCTCAGGAGGCGGCCCGTATTAAGTCTGAGTTCCTGGCAAACATGTCACATGAGCTGCGCACGCCGCTGAACGGGGTGATTGGCTTCACCCGTCTGACGCTCAAAAGCGAGCTCAACCCGACCCAGCGTGACCACCTGCATACCATTGAACGCTCAGCCAACAACCTGCTGACCATTATTAACGACGTACTGGACTTCTCGAAGCTGGAAGCGGGCAAGTTGATTCTGGAGAGTATCCCCTTCCCGCTGCGCAGCACACTGGATGACGTGGTCACGCTTCTCGCCCACTCCTCGCATGATAAGGGGCTGGAACTGACGCTCAATATCAAAAATGACGTACCGGATAACGTCATTGGCGACCCGCTGCGCCTGCAACAGGTCATCACCAATCTGGTGGGCAACGCGATTAAGTTCACCGAGAGCGGCAACATCGACATTCTGGTCGAAAAAAGGGCGCTCAGTAATAATAAGGTCCAGATTGAAGTTCAGATCCGGGATACCGGCATCGGCATTCCGGAGCGCGATCAGTCGCGTCTGTTCCAGGCGTTCCGCCAGGCCGATGCGAGCATTTCCCGTCGTCACGGCGGAACGGGCCTGGGTCTGGTGATCACCCAAAAGCTGGTGAAAGAGATGGGAGGCGATATCTCCTTCCACAGCCAGCCTAACCGGGGCTCGACCTTCTGGTTCCATATCAATCTTGATCTTAATCCGAACGTGCAAACCGACGGTCCGGTCACCGACTGCCTGAAAGGGATGCGTCTGGCCTATGTGGAACCGAACGCCGCCGCGGCGCAGTGTACGCTGGATGTATTAAGCAGCACGCCGCTGGAGGTGGTCTACAGCCCGACCTTCTCCGCGCTGGCGAACGATCATTACGATATTCTTTTGCTGGGGATTCCGGTGACATTTACCGGAGAACTGACCATGCAGCAGGAACGGCTGGCAAAGGCTGCCTCAATGACGGACTACCTGCTGCTGGCTCTGCCGTGCCACGCCCAAATCAACGCCGAAGAGCTTAAAAACGACGGGGCGGCGGCATGTCTGCTGAAACCCCTCACCGCCACACGGCTGTTACCTGCGTTGACTGAATATTGCCGTCTGACGCATCAGTCCCTGCCGCTGGAAAACGACGAACATAAGCTGCCGATGACGGTGATGGCCGTGGATGATAACCCGGCAAACCTTAAGCTGATTGGCGTGCTGCTTGAGGATCAGGTTCAGCACGTTGAGCTGTGTACCAGCGGCGCCGAAGCCGTAGAACAAGCCAAACAGATGCAGTTTGACCTGATCCTGATGGATATTCAGATGCCGGGCATGGATGGCATCCGCGCCTGCGAATTAATTCGTCAGCTTCCACACCAGCAGCAGACGCCGGTGATTGCCGTGACGGCGCACGCGATGGCGGGACAAAAAGAGAAACTGCTGGGTGCGGGCATGAACGATTATCTGGCGAAACCGATTGATGAAGAGAAGCTGCACAGCCTGCTGCTGCGCTACAAACCGGGTCACATTGGCGGGACGTACACCATTTCAGCTGAATCACCGGAAATCAGCGTTAACCAGAATGCCACGTTTGACTGGCAACTGGCGCTGCGCCAGGCAGCAGGCAAAGCCGATCTGGCCCGCGATATGCTGCAAATGCTGGTGGACTTCCTGCCTGAGATCCGTAACAAGGTTGAAGAACAGCTGGTGGGCGAAAACCCTGAAGGGCTGCTGGAGGCCATCCATAAACTGCACGGTAGCTGCGGCTACAGCGGCGTGCCGCGGTTGAAAAATCTCTGCCAGCTGCTTGAACAGCAGCTCCGCGCGGGTACGCCAGAATCCGATCTTGAGCCGGAGTTTCTGGAGCTGCTGGACGAGATGGACAACGTGACGCGGGAAGCGATGAAGGTGTTGGGAAGCTAAGAAAAAGCCCGGTGGCGCTTCGCTTACCGGGCCTACAGGAGCACGATCGTTAACGCGACATCCCCTGCCCCACCTTTATGGCCGCCGCAATATTCCTTGCGGCCATCTGTACATTCTGTTGCGCATTTTCCAGCGCATCCTCCAGCGAGCAGATGGTGTAAATCACGCTGAATACCGCATCCAGTCCGTGCTCGTGCACCACGCCAACATCCGCCGTCAGGCTGCCGGCAATGCCGATAACCGGTTTGTTATAGCGTTTCGCGACTCTCGCCACGCCAACGGGCACTTTGCCGTGGATCGTCTGGCTGTCGATACGGCCTTCGCCCGTGATCACCAGATCGGCGTCCGCGACCTGTTCATCGAGATGCAGGGCATCGGTGACAATCTCAATCCCCCGACGAAGCTGCGCCCCGCAAAATGCATACAGCGCCGCCCCCATTCCGCCAGCTGCTCCGCCCCCCGCCAGGTTTAAGACGTCAATATCCAGATCCCTGGCGATAATGTTTGCGTAATGCGCAAGCGCGTTGTCCAGCGTCCTGACCATCTCCGGCGTCGCCCCTTTCTGAGGACCGAATACCGCAGAAGCGCCAGTGTCGCCAATCAGGGGGTTGGTCACATCGCAGGCCACTTCAATTCGACAGTCTGCCAGCCGCTCATCCAGCCCACTAAGATCGATATGCGCAAGGCTTGCCAGTTCGCCGCCGCCCGGCCCAACGGGCTGTGCTTTCGCATCCAGCAGTTTTACGCCCAGCGCCTGCACCATGCCTGCGCCACCGTCATTGGTCGCGCTGCCTCCAATGCCAATAATGATATGCTTAACGCCCGCATCCAGCGCATGACGGATCAGTTCCCCGGTCCCCCACGAGGTGGTGATTAACGGGTTACGCTTTGCAGGAGCAACAAGCTCCAGACCGCTCGCGGCCGCCATCTCGATAAACGCGCTTTTCCCGTCTCCGGATAACCCGAAAAACCCTTCCACGTGTTCTCCCAAAGGCCCGGTAACGGGAACATGGACAAGACGCCCATGGGTGGCTGCCACCATCGCTTCCACCGTCCCTTCGCCGCCATCGGCAACCGGTAATTTGACGTACTCCGCTGAGGGGAAAATTTCGCGAAAACCGACCTCTATCGCTGTCGCCACCTCCAGCGCGCTCAAGCTTTCCTTATACGAGTCCGGAGCGATAACAATTTTCATAAGCCATCCTTACGCATGTTAGTTACGTTAAGCATACACCACGTAAGGGACCGCTCATGGGAGCGGTCCCAGTTGGCTTATCGTACCATGCACGGACGTTTATTGTCGAATGACCACTCTGGGATCAGGTACTGCATCGCCAGCGCATCATCACGTGCGCCCAGCCCGTGTTTCTGGTAAAGCTCGTGCGCTTTCATGACCTGATCCATATCCAGTTCAACGCCCAGCCCCGGCGTAGCTGGAACCTGCACCATCCCCCCCTTGATCTCAAACGGCTGTTTAGTCAGGCGCTGATTGCCCTCCTGCCAGATCCAGTGGGTGTCGATAGCGGTAATGTTGCCCGGCGCAGCAGCCGCTACGTGGGTGAACATCGCCAGCGAGATGTCGAAGTGGTTGTTGGAGTGCGAGCCCCAAGTCAGGCCGAACTCATGGCACATCTGCGCCACGCGAACCGAGCCTTGCATCGTCCAGAAGTGCGGGTCTGCCAGCGGAATATCCACCGATTGCAGCGAGAGCGTGTGCCCCATCTGGCGCCAGTCGGTCGCGATCATGTTGGTGGCGGTTGGCAGCCCGGTGGCGCGACGGAACTCCGCCATCACTTCACGTCCAGAGAACCCCTGCTCTGCGCCGCACGGATCTTCCGCGTAGGCCAGCACGCCTTTGAGCTGCTTACCAATTTTGATCGCCTCTTCAAGCGACCAGGCACCGTTCGGATCCAGCGTGACGCGCGCCTGCGGGAAGCGCTTCGCCAGCGCGGCAATCGCCTCAGCTTCTTCTTCACCCGCCAGTACGCCGCCTTTCAGCTTGAAGTCATTAAAGCCATATTTTTCATACGCGGCTTCAGCCAGGCGCACCACCGCATCCGGGGTCATCGCTTCATCGTGACGCACACGATACCAGTCGCATTTTTCGTCCGGCTGGCTCTGGTACGGCAGCGGGGTGAGTTTGCGGTTGCCGATAAAGAACAGGTAGCCGAGCATTTCCACTTCGCTGCGCTGTTGGCCGTCGCCCAGCAGGGAGGCGACATTGACGCCCAGATGCTGGCCTAGCAGATCCAGCATCGCGGCTTCAATACCCGTGACCACATGGATAGTGGTACGCAGATCAAACGTTTGCAGACCACGGCCACCCGCATCACGATCGGCAAAGGTCGTACGCACGCTGGTCAGCACATTTTTGTACTCGCCCAGCGTTTTACCCACCACCAGCGGAATGGCGTCCTCCAGCGTTTTACGGATCTTCTCCCCGCCCGGGATTTCACCGACACCGGTATGCCCTGAGTTGTCCTTGATCACCACAATATTACGGGTGAAGAACGGCGCATGGGCGCCGCTCAGGTTCATCAGCATGCTGTCATGTCCCGCGACAGGAATGATCTGCATGGAGGTGACTACAGGGGTAGAAAATGTGCTCATCGTTCGATCCTTTTATCAGTGACGTCCAAATACAGGGCGCTTACGGTCAAATGTCCAGCCGGGGATAAGGTACTGCATCGGGCCTGCGTCGTTGCGCGCGCCGCCCGGCAGTTTTTTATACGCTTCATGCGCCTTGTGGATCTGATCCCAGTCAAGCTCCACGCCCAGCCCCGGCGCATCCGGTACGGCAATGGTGCCGTTTTTGATTTCAAGTGGAGTTTTGGTCAGGCGCGCTTCGCCTTCCTGCCAGATCCAGTGCGTATCGATGGCGGTCGGGTTACCCGGCGCCGCTGCGCCAACGTGGGTAAACATCGCCAGCGAAATGTCGAAATGGTTATTGGAGTGGCAGCCCCAGGTGAGCCCCCAGTCATCGCACAGCTGCGCCACGCGCACTGCGCCGGAAAGGGTCCAGAAGTGCGGATCAGCCAGCGGTATGTCCACCGCATTCAGCATCACCGCGTGGCCCATTTCGCGCCAGTTAGTGGCGATCATGTTGGTCGCAACCGGCAGCCCGGTAGCGCGGCGGAATTCGGCCATCACCTCGCGACCAGAAAAGCCCTGCTCGGCGCCGCACGGATCTTCCGCGTAGGTCAGCACGTCGCCCAGTCCTTTGCACAGCGCGATAGCTTCATCCAGCCGCCAGGCGCCGTTCGGATCGACGGTGATGCGTGCCTCCGGGAAGCATTTTTTCAACGCGCGCACGCTGTCAATCTCCTGTTCGCCCGGCAGAACGCCGCCTTTCAGCTTGAAGTCTTTAAAGCCGTAGCGATCCTGCGCCGCCTCTGCCAGGCGTACCACCGCCTCGCCAGAGAGCGCTTCCTGATGACGCAGGTGATACCACGCGTGGCTGCCCGGCGAGCGCTCCAGATACGGCAGATCGGTTTTCGTCCGGTCGCCAACGTAGAACAGATAGCCCAGCACCGTTACTGCATCACGCTGTTTGCCTGGCCCCAGCAGTTCGCAGACCGGCACGTTCAGCGCCTTGCCCAGTAAATCAAGGAGAGCCGCCTCCAGCGCCGCCACCGCGTTAACGCGCAGTTCAAACGTCCAGGCGCCTTTGCCGAAGGTATCAAAATCAGCCGACTGGTTGCCCTTATGCACCCGCTGAACCACCTTGTTCAGGCGGGCGACCTCCTGCCCAACCACCTGCGGGATGGCGTCGACCAGCGTCTGGTAAATCACCTCTCCGCCAGGCGCTTCCCCGACGCCGGTATTCCCTGCGCTGTCGGTCAGCACCACGATGTTGCGGGTGAACCAGGCGTTATGCGCGCCGCCAATGTTGAGCAGCATGCTGTCCTGACCCGCCACCGGGATGACTTTCATCTCCGTCACGATCGGGCTTGATTGCGTTGTCATCATCCGCGCTCCCCAACAGGTTTCAGTTCGATTCGTTTGATGTCCCCCACCAGCACCAGGTAACTGAGTACCGCCACCAGCGCATGGACGCCTACATAAATCAGCGCACCATTGAAGGAGCCGGTGGTGCCGACGATGTAACCGATAGCGATTGGGGTGACAATGCCGGAAATGTTGCCAAACATGTTGAACAGACCGCCGCTCAGGCCGCTGATCTCTTTCGGCGCGGTATCTGCCATCACCGCCCAGCCCAGCGCGCCAATGCCTTTACCGAAGAAGGCCATCGCCATAAAGCCGATAATCATCCACTCCGCGCTGACGTAGTTACAGAACACCATGGTCATGGAGAGCAGCATGCCGAGCACGATTGGCGTTTTACGCGCAATATTCAGCGAACCGGTGCGACGCATCAGCCAGTCGGAGATGACCCCGCCGAGCACCCCGCCCACGAAGCCGCAGATGGCTGGCACAGAGGCGACAAAACCCGCCTTCAGAATCGACATCCCGCGCGCCTGCACCAGGTAAACCGGGAACCAGGTGATGAAGAAGTAGGTTAAGGCGTTAATGCAGTACTGGCCGAGATAGATACCGATCATCATCCGTGAGCCGACGAGCTGTTTGATCTGCCCCCATTTCTGGCTGAACGGGACTTTTGCTTTCTGGGTTTTCTGATCCATGTTGATCAGCGCCCCGCCTTCAGCAATGTAGTCCAGCTCTTTCTTGTTCACGCCCGGGTGCTGGTTTGGTTCGTGGATCACTTTCAGCCAGATAAAGCTGATGACGATCCCCAGCCCGCCCATGAAGAAGAAGACGTGCGACCAGCCCACTTCGTGCGTCAGCCAGCCCATAATTGGCGCGAAAATAACCGTCGCAAAGTATTGCGCCGAGTTAAAGATTGCTACCGCCGTTCCCCTCTCCTGCGCCGGGAACCAGGCGGCCACAATGCGGCTGTTACCCGGGAAAGATGGCGCTTCCGCTAAACCCACCAGGAAGCGGAGGGTAAAGAGCGCAATGATAATGCCGAAGCCGCTGAAGATATCCACGAAGCCCTGTAACAGGGTAAACATCGACCAGATGAAAATGGACCAGAAATAGACCCGTTTTGAGCCAAAGCGGTCCAGCAGCCAGCCGCCAGGGATTTGGCCGATTACGTAGGCCCATGAAAATGCGGAGAAAACATAACCCATACCCACCGGATCAAGTCCGATGTCCTTTGCCATCTCAGAGCCGGCAATGGATAACGTGGCACGGTCGCCGTAGTTGAAAGAGGTGACGATAAACAGCATCACCACTATCCAGTATCGGGCGTTGGTGCGCTTCTCAGCGCTGCTCGCCGCGTGGCTTAATGTACTCATTGTTGCACTCCTGAAACATAGCTTTCGCCTGGTTCATTCTGTACAGCACCTGTAGGGTAATCAGAATGAGAGATTTGTGTTTGGTTTTGGTACGGCCCGAAGCCGTTTTATAGTGACGGGAAAAGTATATGAAGGAGTGACCGGTTCTCTCACCGTGCAGAAACACAACATTGACGGGCGTGGGGAACGTGGTTTGGGGCATAAGCCCAAAGTGGTGGAAGATACTTCACGGAATTGAGGATATGGTGCAGCTTCGTTGCCGGGTGGCGGCTACGCCCTACCCGGCCTACAGCTCGTATAGTACAGGGTTAGTTCAGGAGCGTGGCCCAATGTTCAACCCAGGGATTTGACTCGCTTTCCGGTTCGGGGTGCTCGCCAGCATCAATCAGTAACATCTCGCCGACCCGCTGAGCGTGCTGTTCCTGCAACAGCGCGTCGAACTGCTTACCGCCGCCGCAGAAATTGGCGTAAGAGCTATCGCCGAGGGCGATGATGCCATAGTGAACATCTGGCTGATAGCCAAGCTGGTCTTTAATGCCCTGGAAAAGCGGGACGATGCTGTCCGGGAGATCGCCCTGCCCGGTGGTGGAGGTCACCACCAGAATGTATTTATCTTTATACTTTTCCCAGTCCGCCAGCTCCGGGTCTTCATAGACCGTTGCTTTATGGCCCTGATTGACGAGGATTGCTTCTGCTTCCTCCGCAACCAGCAGCGAGTTGCCGTACATCGTGCCGACAAAAATACCTACTTCAGCCATGCTTTGCTCCCGTAATTATTGCGCTTGCTGTTCATCCTGAACGTTGCCTGCGGCAAACTCAACCCTTTCATTTTCGGGGAGTTGTCCCAGCCAGCCAAACTGTGACAGCGCCTGCATCCAGACCTCGTCCAGCCCCGCGCGAATAGTCAGCGGTTCGCCGGTAAACGGGTGCGTCAGGCTTAGCTCGCTGGCGTGCAGCATCAGTCGGTTACAGCCAAAGTGCTCTGCCGCGCTGCGGTTCTGCCGCAGATCGCCGTGCTTGCTGTCGCCGATAATTGGGTGGCGCAGATGTGCAAGGTGGCGGCGAAGCTGGTGCTTGCGCCCGGTTTTGGGCAAAAGCTCAACCAGACTGTATCGCGTAGTGGGAAATTTGCTGGTCGCCACCGGCAGTTCTGTGGTCGCCATACCGCGATAGTTGGTCACCGCAGGCTGCGGACCTTTATCTTCGCGGGCAAATTTATCGGCGATTTTATCCAGTTCCTCCACCAGCGGATAATCCAGCGTGGCGGAATCCGTCAGCCAGCCGCGCACAATGGCGTGGTAGCGCTTCTGGATCTGGTGCTGTTCAAACTGCTGCGACAGCAGGCGCCCGGCCTCACTGGAAAGCCCCATCAGCAGAACGCCAGAGGTTGGCCGATCCAGACGGTGGGCAGTAAAGACGTGCTGACCGATTTGGTCGCGCACGGTTTGCATAACAACCACTTTCTCATCGCGATCGAGCCAGCTTCGGTGTACCAGCCAGCCGGACGGTTTATTCACCGCCACCAGCCACTCATCCTGATACAGGATCTCAAGCGTCATGCATCGTCACCGGCGAAAAGCGTATCCAGCTTTTCCAGCTCAACCAACATAACGTCGCGCGCCGGGTGGGTCGCCTCCAGCGCCATTTCGTAATAGGGAGAGACGGCAAACGCCTGGGGCAACGCGTGTCCCCCTTCCAGCAGCGCGTGCATGCGCGGAATTAATACCCACTGGAGCCATTCGAATGGAGACAGCGTATCCAGACAAAACGGCTGGGTGCTGGCGAACGCGTCTGGCTGCGGCGCACTTTCCTGCCACAGCTGATGCTGGCGCATAAGGGCTTCGATGGCGTGCAACTGCGCACGAACGCTATCGTGATGCGTCATAGTAACCTCAACTGAAAAACGGAATGGCGCGAAGCATAGCATTGCGGAAGACAGAAATAAAAAAAGGGAGCACTGTAAAAACAGTGCTCCCGGTTCGTTTCGCAGCATTCCAGCTACAATACGTGCTCCCTGCTCATCCGTGACAACTTTTCCTGATGCCCGAAGGCCTGTTCATCCTTTTACCTTTTGCTTCCTGCTCACATCATCCTGACGTGTAGGTTTCGTCCTGAAACGTCCTGGCCATCCTGACCCACCGACCATCCTGACCGGCTCACGTTCTCCTTCCTGGAGGTGTCCCTTACGCATCCTGCGTGATCCACTTTGCTTCATCCTGAAGCCTTCCTGCGGCGTCGTCCTGACGTGTTCCTGGTGAGAAACGCCATCATCCTGATGTTCGTTTCTCGCGTCGGCATCCTGTCGACACAGATAGAATCCGCTATTCTGCCTCGTCTTACAACCCACCCTGTGAGCAAGGTAAGCTTGGCGAAACGGGGATAATCGTTTCAGGAAATCGCTAACCTGTTGAAAGGGAAGTTAATATTAATCTGAAATCCCTAAGACAAAGCTAATTGTTTCGGCGATGTCTCACAGTGCGTGTAAGAGATCTCTCACACGTCCAGTAGCATCATGGATTACAGAAGCGGCTCAAGTCGGGTAAGAAAATCCGCAAGAGAAGGCGCGAGAACGTCGCGATTGCGGGTGCCGAGCGTCTCTTTAATGACCTCGCCAGACAGGTTGCAGACTGAAATGACGTCCAGTTCACTGTCGAGCGTCGCAATAAAGAGAGTCGGGGAGAGCTTAAGGCGTTTTTGCGTGACCAGGTGACCAATGAGGTTTTCCTGAACGCGTTGAAGATCGTCTTCGCTCCAGGTTTGCAGCAGCGTCAGCGGCTGTCCTGCAAAACATGCAGTCATATCCCCGGCAAACTGCGTGGTATAAATTGCATGAAGCGCAGGTTGTATCACAATGTCCATTGCGCGTTCAACCGCATTTACATTCTGCTCGCCCGTGAACGGTTTCGGTTGCCAGATAACGTAATCATCCTGCGAAGCGATAATGCACGGTGACGGCACGCCATATAAGTCAGTACTTTGCGGCCACGTCCCCCGCTTTTCATGCCAGGCATCGCAATAGCGGGTCGTGAAGGACGTCAGGGCATTTGCAGTTTCGATATCCACCGATTTCTCTCTTCTTGTAAGACAGGATAAACTCAGCCCCTAAGTGTACCTGTAAAGTGGCTATGAAACATGTCTTACGAAAATCATCAGGCGTTAACGGGCTTAACGCTGGGTAAATCGACCGATTACCGCGACACCTACGACGCAAGCCTGCTTCAGGGTGTGCCGCGCAGCCTGAACCGCGATCCGCTTGGCCTTCATGCCGACGCGCTGCCGTTCGTCGGCGGCGACATCTGGACGCTGTACGAACTCTCCTGGCTGAATGCGCGCGGTCTGCCGCAGGTGGCCGTGGGCCATGTCGAGCTGGATTACGCCAGCGTAAACCTGGTTGAATCCAAGAGCTTTAAGCTCTATCTCAACAGCTTTAACCAGACCAAATTTAACAGCTGGGACGAGGTACAACAGACGCTTGAACGTGATTTAAGCGCGTGCGCGCAGGGGAACGTAACCGTCTCGTTATACCGTCTGCATGAGCTGGAAGGTCAGCCCATCGCCCATTTCCACGGCACCTGCATCGACGATCAGGACATTGATGTGGAGAGCTACGAATTTAGCACCGACTATCTGGAAAACGCGGCGGGCGGAAAAGTGGTCGACGAAACGCTGGTCAGCCATCTGCTGAAATCCAACTGCCTTATCACCCATCAGCCGGACTGGGGCTCGGTACAGATCCAGTATCGCGGCCCGCAGATTGACCGGGAAAAGCTGCTTCGTTACCTGGTGTCATTCCGTCATCACAACGAATTCCACGAGCAGTGCGTGGAACGCATCTTCAATGACATACAGCGTTTCTGCCAGCCCGAAAAGCTGAGCGTTTATGCCCGCTATACCCGTCGCGGCGGCCTGGACATTAACCCATGGCGCACCAATACCGATTTTGTGCCTGCCACCGGACGGCTGGTGCGCCAGTAAGATAAATATTTTCATAATATGCGGGCGGTATTCCGCCCGAAGTGTTGTGAAACGTCATAAGCCAAGGCTATTGTAATCAACAGGGAAAGACGATAATCGTCCCATAAGGAGCTCACTTGATTACACATATTAGCCCGCTTGGCTCTATGGATATGTTGTCGCAACTGGAAGTGGACATGCTTAAACGCACCGCCAGTAGCGACCTGTATCAACTGTTTCGTAACTGTTCACTTGCTGTACTGAACTCCGGAAGCCTGACCGACAACAGTAAAGAGCTGCTGTCCCGCTTCGAAAGTTTTGATATCAATGTGCTGCGCCGCGAGCGCGGGGTGAAGCTGGAAGTGATCAACCCGCCGGAAGAGGCGTTTGTCGATGGGCGTATTATTCGCTCACTTCAGGCCAACCTTTTTGCCGTGCTGCGCGACATCCTGTTTGTTAACGGACAGATCAGCAACGCCGGTCGTTTCCAGCATCTCGATCTGGAAAGCTCCGTTCATATCACCAACCTGGTTTTCTCCATTCTGCGTAACGCCCGCGCCCTGCACGTTGGCGAAGCGCCGAACATGGTCGTCTGCTGGGGCGGTCACTCCATTAACGAAACCGAATACCTGTACGCCCGCCGCGTGGGTAATCAGCTCGGCCTGCGCGAGCTGAACATCTGTACCGGCTGCGGTCCTGGCGCGATGGAAGCGCCGATGAAAGGCGCGGCAGTAGGACACGCGCAGCAACGCTATAAAGAAGGCCGTTTTATCGGCATGACCGAGCCGTCAATCATCGCCGCTGAGCCGCCTAACCCGCTGGTTAACGAACTGATTATTATGCCGGATATCGAAAAACGTCTTGAGGCGTTTGTCCGTATCGCGCACGGCATTATCATCTTCCCGGGCGGCGTAGGTACGGCGGAAGAACTGCTTTATCTGCTCGGGATCCTGATGAACCCGGCCAACAAAAATCAGGTTCTGCCGCTGATCCTGACCGGCCCGAAAGAGAGCGCCGACTATTTCCGCGTGCTGGACGAGTTTATCGTGCATACGCTGGGGGAAGACGCGCGCCGTCACTACCGCATTATTATTGACGATGCCGCAGAAGTGGCCCGTCAGATGAAAAAAGCGATGCCGCTGGTGAAAGAGAACCGTCGTGATACCGGGGATGCCTACAGCTTTAACTGGTCCATCCGTATCGCACCGGATCTCCAGATCCCCTTCGAGCCGTCGCATGAGAACATGGCGAACCTCAAACTCTATCCGGATCAGCCGGTGGAAGTACTGGCAGCTGACCTGCGTCGCGCCTTCTCTGGCATCGTGGCGGGGAACGTGAAGGAGGTGGGGATCCGCGCGATTGAGGAGTTCGGGCCGTATAAAATCCACGGTGACCCGGAGATGATGCGCCGCATGGATGACATGCTGCAGGGCTTTGTGGCTCAGCACCGCATGAAACTTCCGGGTTCTGCCTATATTCCCTGTTACGAAATCATCAAATAAAGCGTCCTTTCCCTCCTCTCAAGCCGGATTGTCATCCGGCTTTTTTATTAGTGATGTAATTCATAGCGATCTTCAATGTTATTAACAAATCTGGCGCCTGCGCAAACGATTACCTCGTTTTTGAAACCGTAAATAATCAGCCTTAATCGAAATTACCTGCCAGAAAATCCTAAAATCCTATTTCTTTACAGCGAAAGACACCTATCTCGCGGGTCAGCCTTTTCGAAAACATGTCGTTAATGGTAGCCTTCGCGCCCGTAAATCCTCTTTGATGTTTTTTTAACAGATAAATGGTCTAAATATGCCCACATCATAAGTGGATTATTGCATTTGGGATCGCGATCACTGATAGATTCATAACGAGAATGTATCTTTCCGCCCGCCAATAGTTACGGGCAAAAATTATTAAAAAACCGTCACTAAACGAATTTCATATTACCGTCAGGCACTTTTTCATCGGATTTGACTAAAAACCTGACAATTTGCTTCCTCCAGGAGATACAGATGGAAACCACTCAAACCAGCACCGTTGCTTCGATTGAATCCCGAAGCGGTTGGCGCAAAACGGATACCATGTGGATGCTTGGCCTGTACGGCACGGCAATCGGCGCTGGTGTACTGTTCCTTCCTATCAACGCAGGTGTCGGCGGTCTGATCCCGCTGATCATCATGGCCATCATCGCCTTTCCGATGACCTTCTTTGCACACCGCGGCCTGACCCGCTTCGTGCTGTCCGGTAAAAACCCGGGCGAAGACATTACTGAAGTCGTTGAAGAACACTTCGGCGTCGGCGCAGGTAAGCTGATTACCCTGCTCTACTTCTTCGCGATTTACCCGATTCTGCTGGTGTATAGCGTTGCTATCACCAACACCGTTGAAAGCTTCATGATGCACCAGCTGCAGATGACCCCGCCGCCGCGTGCGATCCTGTCCCTGATCCTGATCGTCGGTATGATGACCATCGTGCGCTTTGGCGAGCAGATGATTGTCAAAGCGATGAGCGTGCTGGTATTCCCGTTTGTTGCAGCCCTGATGGTGCTGGCGCTGTACCTGATCCCACAGTGGAACGGCGCTGCGCTGGAAACTCTGTCTCTGAGCAGCGCATCCGCAACCGGTAACGGCCTGCTACTGACCCTGTGGCTGGCGATCCCGGTAATGGTGTTCTCCTTCAACCACTCGCCAATCATCTCCTCCTTCGCGGTGGCGAAGCGTGAAGAGTACGGCAATGGTGCAGAGAAGAAGTGCTCCAGCATCCTGGCTCGCGCACACATCATGATGGTACTGACAGTTATGTTCTTCGTGTTCAGCTGCGTGCTGAGCCTTTCCCCGGCGGATCTGGCGGCGGCGAAAGAGCAGAACATCTCTATTCTGTCCTACCTGGCAAACCACTTTAACGCACCGCTGATTGCGTGGATGGCACCGATCATCGCGATTATCGCCATCACCAAATCCTTCCTGGGCCACTACCTGGGCGCACGTGAAGGCTTCAACGGTATGGTGATTAAATCTCTGCGCGGTAAAGGCAAGAGCATTGAAATCAACCGTCTGAACAAAATCACCGCGCTGTTCATGCTGGTGACCACCTGGGCGGTAGCCACCCTGAACCCAAGCATTCTGGGCATGATTGAAACCCTGGGCGGCCCGATTATCGCGATGATTCTGTTCCTGATGCCGATGTACGCGATTCAGAAAGTGCCAGCGATGCGTAAATACAGCGGCCATATCAGCAACGTGTTCGTTGTTGTGATGGGTCTGATTGCCATCTCCGCTATTTTCTACTCGCTGTTCAGCTAATACCTCCTGCGCCGTCTGCGGATGGCGCACTCCTCCCCTCTGACTGAAGCAATGGACGCATCATGATTAGCGTATTCGATATCTTCAAAATCGGTATTGGTCCTTCCAGCTCTCACACCGTCGGACCAATGAAAGCCGGTAAACAATTCACGGATGACTTGATTGCACGCGGCATTTTGCACGACATCACCCGCGTGGTTGTCGATGTATACGGTTCCCTTTCCCTGACCGGTAAAGGCCACCATACCGATATTGCCATTATCATGGGGCTGGCGGGTAACCTGCCGGATACCGTTGATATTGACTCCATTCCTGGCTTTATCCAGGACGTGAACACCCACGGTCGTTTGCTGCTGGCCAACGGCGAGCACGAAGTTGAATTCCCGGTTGACCACTGCATGAATTTCCATGCGGATAACCTGTCGCTGCACGAAAACGGCATGCGCATTACCGCGCTGGTCGGCGATAAAGCGGTTTACAGCCAGACGTATTACTCCATCGGCGGCGGGTTTATCGTCGACGAAGACCATTTTGGTCAAACCAACGGCTCCGCCGTTGAGGTGCCGTACCCGTACAAAAACGCGGCCGATTTACAGCGTCACTGCCAGGAGACAGGCCTTTCTCTCTCCGGCCTGATGATGAAAAACGAGTTGGCCCTGCACAGCAAAGAGGAGCTGGAACAGCACTTCGCAAACGTCTGGGAAGTGATGCGCAGCGGCATTGAGCGCGGGATCACCACCGAAGGCGTGCTGCCGGGGAAACTGCGTGTTCCACGTCGTGCGGCTGCGCTGCGCCGCATGCTGGTCAGCACCGACAAAACCACCACCGACCCGATGGCCGTTGTCGACTGGATCAACATGTTCGCGCTGGCGGTGAACGAAGAGAACGCCGCGGGTGGCCGCGTCGTCACCGCGCCAACCAACGGGGCGTGCGGCATTGTTCCGGCGATCCTGGCGTATTACGACAAGTTTATCCGTGAAGTGAATGCAAACTCACTCGCGCGGTATATGCTGGTCGCCAGTGCGATTGGCTCACTGTACAAGATGAACGCCTCGATTTCCGGCGCGGAAGTGGGCTGTCAGGGTGAAGTGGGCGTAGCCTGCTCTATGGCGGCGGCGGGTCTGGCCGAATTGCTGGGCGCAAGTCCTGCGCAGGTTTGTATTGCGGCGGAAATCGGCATGGAACATAACCTGGGGCTGACCTGCGATCCGGTCGGCGGACAGGTCCAGGTGCCATGCATCGAGCGTAACGCCATCGCCTCTGTGAAAGCGGTGAACGCGGCCCGTATGGCGCTGCGCCGCACCAGCGAACCGCGCGTGTGTCTCGACAAGGTTATCGAAACCATGTACGAAACCGGTAAAGATATGAACGCCAAATACCGCGAAACCTCCCGCGGTGGCCTGGCGATGAAGATCGTTACCTGCGATTAAGCCTCTCAGGAAGCCTCGTTTTGCGAGGCTTCTTCCTGTTTTCCCCACCATTCATAGTTTCATGCTGCGCTCAGTGTTACCCTTCCCCCATTAGACAGAAGGGAGATTATCTGTGGCCGTTCATTTGCTTATCGTCGATGCACTTAACCTGATTCGCCGTATTCACGCGGTACAGGGCACCCCCTGCAAGGACACCTGTTTACACGCGCTGGAGCAGCTCATTCGCCATAGCGAACCCACCCACGCTGTTGCCGTATTCGACGATGAAGCACGCAATACCGGCTGGCGGCACCAGCGCCTGCCGGACTACAAAGCCGGGCGTGCGCCGATGCCGGACGATCTGCACGCCGAAATGCCAGTTATACGCGCGGCCTTTGAACAGCGCGGCGTTCCGTGCTGGGGCGCACACGGTAATGAGGCTGACGATTTAGCCGCAACGCTGGCGGTTAAAGTCGCGAGCGCCGGGCATCAGGCGACTATCGTTTCAACCGACAAAGGCTACTGCCAGCTGCTCTCTCCAACGGTCCGCATCCGCGACTACTTCCAGAAACGCTGGCTGGACGCGCCATTTATTGCCAGCGAGTTTGGCGTATCGCCTGAGCAATTGCCGGATTATTGGGGGCTGGCGGGGATCAGCAGCTCCAGAGTGCCGGGTGTCGCCGGTATTGGACCCAAAAGTGCCGCACAGCTGCTGACGGAGTTTCAGAATCTGGAAGGGATTTACGCAAGGCTTGAGGAAGTGCCGGAAAAATGGCGCAAGAAGCTGGAGGCGAATAAAGAGATGGCGTTTATCTGCCGGGAAATCGCAACGCTACAGACGGATTTACAGCTGGACGGGAATTTACAGCAGTTAAGGTTAGAACGTTAAAACAACTACACGATTTTGTAGGCCCGGTAAGCGCAGCGCCACCGGGCGTTACAAACGTTATCGCTCGTCGCGACGCCCACCCACGGCCGCCCACCAGCGACGGATATGCACCGTCACTTCTTCACGGTCGTGATACAGCTGACGCGCCTGGATTTCCGCGTTAATCCCGTGTTCGTCCAGTTGCTGCTGAATATAAGCCAGGTTCTGCGACACCTCTTCGTAACGCTTTTTCATCGGCAGCTTGAGGTTGAAAATCGTCTCACGACACCAGCCGTTCACCAGCCAGGAGGCCATCAGCGCCGCGACTTTCGCCGGTTTTTCTACCATGTCGCACACCATCCAGGAGATGTTGTTACGGGTAGGACGGTAGCGGAAACCATCTTCACGCAGCCAGGTGACCTGCCCGGAGTCCATCAGGCTTTGCGCCATCGGGCCGTTATCCACAGACGAAACCCACATGTTGCGTTTCACCAGCTGATAGGTCCAGCCGCCCGGGCACGCGCCAAGATCGACGGCATACATGCCGTTTGCCAGACGTTCGTCCCACTCGTCCGCCGGGATAAAGACGTGGAACGCCTCTTCCAGCTTCAGGGTTGAACGGCTCGGCGCGTCTGACGGGAAGCGCAGACGCGGGATCCCCATAAAGAACGGCGAGTTATTGGTGGTATACGAGTAGCCGGTGTAGCAACATCCTGGCGCAATAAAGAAGATATGCACGACTGGACGCTTTGGCGTTTCGTAGTTTGTCAGCACTCCCGCATCACGCAGTGCCGCGCGGAGCGGCACGGTAAACTTACGGCAGAACTTCATCAGCTCTTTGCTTTCATTGGTGTCAGCCACTTCCACGCGCAAATCGCCGCCCTTCTCCACCACGCCCTGCAACAGGCCAACAATCGGCGTGATGCGATCTTCCGGCGGAAGATCTTTCAGCAGTTCGCCCGCGACAAACATCTGACGGGCGAAAATCAGCGAGCTGAACGGCAGTTCGCGCGCCAGCTTGTCGGCATCATCAGGCTGATAGCATTCAAATACCACATAGCCCGCGTTCTCTTTGACGCGAGCGAATCCGAAGACTTCACGCTTCGCCGCTTTATCGGTGATTTCCGCGGCGCACTCTTTCTCAAACCCCGGGCGACAATATAAAACAACCTTATTCATGAACAACGCCCTTGCGTTTCAGACGGATAGCTCCGATAAACATTAAAACCCAACCCGCCAGGAAGCTGACGCCGCCGACGGGTGTAACAAACGCCCACAGGCGTAAATGCGACAGCGCCAGACAGTAGAGACTGCCGCTGAACAGTACGGTACCCAGCGCCAGAAAGACGCTGCTCCAGTAAAACCAGATGCTGATACGGCGCTGCATCGCCACCGCCAGCCCAAAAATTGCCAGCGTGTGGAACGCCTGATATTCAAGGCCGGTCTGGATCCAGCCCATCTCCACAACGCCCAAAGACTTGCTTAAGACATGCGCGCCAAACGCGCCCAGAGCTACAAAAATAAAGCCACTCACCGCGGCGAAAATCAGCATGAATCGGCTGGTCATGTTTAAGTCCTGAATTAATGCGTGCCCGGCACACAAACGTTATTGTTCATACCTGAAGCGGAATTTTTCTTGCTCGCTTGCCGCTTTCGCCAGTATCCACTGCCGGAAAGCGGCTATTTTACCCAGTTCTGCCTGACTGTCATGACAAACCAGATAAAATGCATTCTTGCTGACCAGTACATCGTTAAATGGGCAAACCAGACGGCCTGCCTCAATTTCGGACTGCGCCATGACGTTATTCGCTAATGCCACGCCCTGCCCGTGAATGGCAGCCTGTAACACCATCGCGCTGTGGCTAAAAATGGGCCCCTGCTGCACGTTTATATGATTAAGACCTAACTGACGGGTATAAGTTTGCCAGTCGCGACGCGACGCATCGTGCAAAAGCGTGTGTTGCGCCAGATCGGCGGGCGTTTTGAGCGCTTTCTCCCCCGTCAGCAGCAGCGGTGAACAGACCGGCAGCAGATATTCTGCGTATAATTTTTCAACACGCAAGCCCGGCCAGTTACCACGACCGTAAAAAATCGCCACATCCACATCGTCTGCAAGCTTGTCTTCCTGACGGTCCACTGCCTGGATTCGGACATCGATTCCCGGATAAGTTGAGTTAAAGCTTGAGAGTCGCGGCACCAGCCACTGAATGGCAAAACTGGGCAATAAACTCACAGTCAGTGCACCTTTTGCGCTCCGTGCCTGAAGCTTACGGGTGGCTTCCGTCAGCTGGGAGAAAATCTCTTTAATATCCTGAAAATAGCTCTGCCCTTCTTCGGTCAACAGCAACGAACGGTTGCGGCGACGGAACAGCTTAAGCCCCAGAAAATCCTCCAGAGACTTGATTTGATGACTTACTGCGGCCTGTGTCACAAAAAGCTCATCGGCTGCGCGGGTGAAGCTGAGGTGGCGTGCTGCTGCATCAAAAACACGTAATGCATTTAGGGGTGGCAATCGCTTGGACATGGTTATCTGGCTTAGATGTTAACGAGATTTAACATATAGGAAACAACGTTTAACCTATTAGTTTTTTTTATCTGAGCCATTATAATTTGTCCGTTGAGGAACTACCAGCAAATACCTATAGTGGCGGCACTTCCTGAGCCGGAACGAAAAGCTTTTTTTGGAATGCGTGTTCTGAAGGGCTTTTGGCTTACGGTTGTGATGTTGTGTTGTTGTGTTTGCAATTGGTCTGCGATTCAGACCACGGTAGCAACGCTACCAAATTTTCACTTCCTGTACATTTACCCTGTCTGTCCATAGTGATTAATGTAGCACCGCCAACTTGCGGTGCTTTTTTTTCGCTTATCTAACTGTTAATGCTCGATTTCCTTCATCTCTTTCACGTCACTGCGATTGATCTGCTGTTTGTTCCCGTTAGCATCTTTATATGAAATCATCCCGGTATCATTATCGGTTGTCGGTTTCCCTTCAGAGACGATAGATCGACCATCGTTGGTATGCATTACGTAGTTATTTCCAGAACATGCGCTCAGGGCAAAGGTCAACGCACAGGCAGAAATGATTGCAGCTGTCTTTTTCATGATTATTCTCCTTTAGCAATTAATGCTATTCAAACCTCGATTTATAACAGGCTAAAACATCCGCCTAACACTATTTAGCATAACCTGCTTTTTCAGACTCGCCAGGATAAGCAGACAAATCTGATAGATATCAACTTCCTTGCCCTGCCGATGAATTTGCGCGACGATCGTAGAATCGATATGAGGAATTCCATGAACGCTTTCAGTCCTGCGCAGTTTCGCGCACAGTTTCCCGCGCTGGCCGATGCCGGTATTTATCTTGATAGCGCCGCCACGGCCCTTAAGCCGCAGGCGGTGATTGAGGCAACCCGCCAGTTTTACAGCCTGAGCGCCGGGAACGTGCACCGCAGCCAGTATGCCGAAGCGCAGCGCCTGACGGCGCAATACGAAGCCGCACGGGATCAGGTCGCGCGCCTGATCAATGCCGACAGCGGTAGGAACATCGTCTGGACGCGCGGCACCACCGAGGCCATTAACATGGTGGCGCAATGCTACGCGCGTCCGTTGTTGCAGGCCGGAGATGAGATCATCGTCAGCGAGGCGGAACACCACGCCAACCTGGTGCCCTGGCTGATGGTGGCCGAACAAACCGGGGCACGGGTTGTAAAACTCCCGTTGGGTACAGACTTCCTGCCTGACGTGGCGCGTCTGCCTGAGCTGATTACGCCGCGCAGCCGTATTCTGGCGCTGGGGCAGATGTCCAACGTCACCGGCGGCTGTCCGGATCTGGCGCGCGCCATTGAGATTGCCCATGCCAGCGGCGTGGTGGTAATGGTCGACGGTGCGCAGGGTGTGGTGCATTTTCCGGCTAACGTTCAGGCGCTGGATATCGACTTCTATGCCTTCTCAGGGCATAAATTGTACGGGCCAACCGGTATCGGCGCGCTGTACGGCAAACCTGAACTGCTGGCCCGGATGACGCCGTGGCTCGGCGGCGGCAAGATGATTACCGAAGTCACCTTCGACGGTTTCAAAACGCAGGATGTGCCTTACCGCCTGGAAGCCGGTACGCCGAACGTGGCAGGGGTTATCGGTCTGAGCGCAGCGCTCGAATTTCTCGCAGATACGGACGTGGCTCAGGCTGAAAGCTGGAGCCGGGGCCTGGCGACGCTGGCAGAAGAAGAGCTTAAGAAACGCCCCGGGTTTCGCTCGTTCCGCGTCCAGGACTCCAGCCTGCTCGCCTTTGATTTTGCGGGCGTACACCATAGCGACATGGTGACGCTGCTTGCCGGATACGGCATTGCCCTGCGCGCAGGACAGCACTGCGCCCAGCCGCTGCTGGCGGCCATGGGGGTGAGCGGTACCCTGCGCGCCTCGTTTGCACCGTACAACACAAAAAGTGACGTCGACGCGCTGGTTTCCGCCGTCGACCGCGCCCTGGAATTACTGGTGGATTAATGACAAGTTCAGCCTTAGCCGGGCATCCGTTCGGCACCGTTATCACTGAAGAGACGTTAAAACAGACCTTCGTCCCGCTCACGCAGTGGGAAGATAAATATCGTCAGTTGATCCTGCTGGGCAAACAGTTGCCCACGCTGTCAGACGAACTGAAATCGCAGGCGAAGGAGATAGCTGGCTGCGAGAACCGCGTCTGGCTTGGGTTTAGCATATCCGGTGAGAAACTGCATTTCTTCGGCGACAGCGAGGGACGCATTGTTCGCGGTCTGATGGCGGTGCTGTTGACCGCAATCGAAGGGAAAAGCGCCGCAGAGCTGCTGGCGCATTCTCCGCTGGCGCTGTTTGATGAGCTGGGACTTCGCACGCAGCTTAGCGCCTCGCGCGGTCAGGGACTGATTGCGCTAAACGACGCGGTGCTGGAGGCCGCCCGTCAGGCTCAGGCCTGACGTTCCGCCTTCGCCATCATCTTCTTCAGGGCGTGAGAGACCGCCACAAAGCCGAAGGAGGCGGTCACCATGGTGGCCGCTCCAAACCCTGAGGCACAATCCATCCGCTTTGGCCCTTCCGCTGTGCTTTTCATTGCACAGACCGAACCATCCGCCTGCGGATAAACCAGCGCTTCTGTCGAGAACACACAGTCCACGCCCAGCTTGCCTTTACTGTTCTTCACCACGTTGAAGTCGCTTTTTAAGCGCTCGCGCAGCTTAGCAGCCAGTGGATCCTGAATGGTTTTCGCCAGATCTGCCACCTGGATCTGCGTCGGATCAATTTGTCCACCCGCGCCGCCCGTTGTCACCAGCGGCACCTTGTAACGACGACAGTAAGCGATCAGCGCCGCTTTTGGCCGCACGCTGTCGATGGCGTCAATCACATAGCTGTAGCCTTTGCTCATGTACTCCGCGACGTTATCTGCCGTCACAAAGTCGTCAATCACCGTTACGCGGCACTCCGGGTTGATGAGACGAATACGCTCCGCCATCACCTCGGACTTCGCCAGACCGACGTTATCACGCAGGGCGTGGATCTGACGGTTAGTGTTAGTGACGCAGACGTCATCCATATCAATCAACGTAATTGCGCCAATGCCGGTTCTCGCCAGCGCTTCTGCCGCCCACGAACCCACGCCACCAATGCCCACCACGCAGACATGCGCATCCGCGAACAGTTGCAGGGCTTTTTCACCGTATAACCGTGCCGTGCCGCCGAAACGCTGGCGCCAGGCATCGCTGATTACCACAGACATAAAACCTCAGATATAAAAAGGGTGAGGTATTCCTCACCCTGAACCGTAATCCGTCTTGCGCTCAGAATACCACACTCAGCCGCTAAATACGTTCCCGGTACCCGGCGCTGTCTTCAGCACCCACACGCGCCCGTAGTGGTTATACCAGCCTGCACGGTGCCCTGCATCCGGGCCGATGCCCTGGTAAATATCGAAGTGCTGACCTTTAATCGCCCCGCCCACGTCCAGCGCCACCATCAGGCGTAATTCATACTTGCCGTTGAATTTGCCGTTGTTGTCGAGGAGAGGGACTTCCGCCAGCAGCGTGGTACCCGCCGGGATAATCGAACGATCCGATGCCACAGAAGCGCGGCCAATCAGCGGGACGGCGCTCGCCCCTTTCACCGGCGCAAAGTTCTGCGGTTTGAAGAAGACAAACGATGGATTCTGCTCAAGCAGCTCACGCACTTCCGCTTCGCTGTGTTTTTCGCCCCACTCGCGGATCGCCTGCATCGACATATCTTCTCGTTTCACTTCACCACGGTCGATGAGCACCTTACCGATGCTGCGATAGGCATGGCCGTTTTTCCCGGCATAGCTAAAGAAGTTCAGCGGCGAGCCGTCGCCAAAATCAATATAGCCGCTGCCCTGCACGTCCATGATGAAGTTATCCATCAGCGAGTTGCTGTAGGCCAGCACGTAATTTTCGCTAAGCGCACCGGCATAGATTTCAGCGCGGGACGGGAGACGACCGCGTTTTGGCGGCATGCGGTAAATCGGATACTGGAATTCGCCCTGACGCGTGTGTCGTGCCTGGACAACCGGGGTGTAGTAGCCGGTAAACTGAACGTTACCGTAGTTATCCGCCCCTTCCATCTGCCACGCGTCAATACCAAACTGGCGCATATTGCGCGTATCACCGCCAGCACGCAGCCAGTCCTGCACTGCACTATAAACGTTGTTCTGTGAGCCATACAGGCGCGGCGACGCTTTGCGGATCTGGTACACCTGCTCGGAGAAATCCCCGGCATTGATTGGAGCACCCACGGCATCTGGCTGGTTAACTAAAGAGAAAGGCTGGGATAACTTCCCGTCTTTATACTGTTGACCGCGATCGGTCGGTTTGGAAGAGCAGGCCGCAAGAATCGCTACCATTGCGCCTGTCATCAGATACTTCACCCAACGTCCTTTCATTATATCTCGTCTTTTAGTTGCCCAATTCCGCGTGATGAAGATAACAAACCCACCGTGGTAATGAAATGCGATCGCCTTCCCTTTGGCAAATTCTGGACAAAAAATAGGCCAAAGTGGCTATTCCCGTTCATTTTGCATACAAAATAATGAATTATGCGAAAAAGGGGTTGCATCACAAACCTATCCGAGTATAGTGCGCTTCCACGGACGCGGGGTGGAGCAGCCTGGTAGCTCGTCGGGCTCATAACCCGAAGGTCGTCGGTTCAAATCCGGCCCCCGCAACCAACACTTCTTAAAACAATAAACACCCTTAAGGGTGTTTTTTTGTATCTGCCGTTTGTGAAAGTGCCGGGCGAGATACCCGGCGTAATACCCTATCCCCGCCGCGCCAGCGTTTCCCCGTCTGAGAAATAGGCCCGAATACCCGCCAGAATCGACTCCGCCACTTCCTGCTGGAATTTAGCCGTCTTGAGCTTGCGTTCCTCTTGCACGTTACTGATAAACGCGGTTTCGACCAGAATGGACGGAATATCTGGCGCTTTCAGTACCGCAAATCCGGCCTGCTCGACGCTGTTTTTGTGCAGCTTGTTGACCCGGCCCAGTTTGCCCAGCACCGCTTTACCAAACTTCAGACTGTCGGTAATGGTCAGCGACTGCACCATATCAAACAGCGTATGGTCGACGTAACGATCCCCGCTTTTGCTCACGCCACCGATTAAATCCGAGGCGTTCTGCGTGTCCGCCAGGTATCTCGCGGCGGTACTGGTCGCCCCTTTCGTTGACAGGGCAAACACCGACGATCCGCTCGGCTGGCGGCTGGTGAAGGCATCCGCATGAATAGAGACAAACAGATCCGCGCGCTGCTTCTGCGCTTTCGCCACGCGGACCTTCAGCGGGATAAAGACATCTTCGTTGCGCGTCATGTAGGCGCGCATATTGCCCTCTTTGTCGATTAACGCCTTCAGACGACGGGCAATTTGCAGCACCACATCTTTTTCACGGGTGTGATATTTCCCAACGGCGCCGGAATCTTCTCCGCCGTGGCCAGGATCGAGCATGATCACAATCGGACGATCGCGCCCCGCCCTGCCCGGCTTAGGACCACTTTGCGCAGGTGGGACCTGCCGCTGGAGATCGCCTTTGTTGTAATCTTCAAGTAACGCCAGGAGCGGATCCTGAATATCCGTTGCATTCGCCGGATAGAGATCCATTACCAGGCGCTCCTTAAAGGCGGCAACAGGCGCAAGGGCAAAGAGCTGCGGTTTCACGTTCTGCTTGAGCTCAAACACCATGCGCACGGTTTGCGGATCGAACTGCCCGACGCGCGCCGATTTGATAAAAGGATCGTCGCCACGGATCTGCGCCGCCATGCCTTTAAGCACGGAGTTGAGATTCACACCTTCGAGATCAACCACCACACGTTCAGGATTGCTGAGGGCAAATTGTTTGTATTTCAGCACGCGGTTGGACTCGACCGTCACGCGCGTATAGGTCGACGACGGCCAGACGCGCACCGCGACTACCTGGCTTGTGGCGGCAAGACCCACCTGGCTGACGCTAAGCAACCACATCGCCCCGGCCCCTTTTAACAGGCGGCGGCGGCTTATTGCTGAATTGGATCCCGACATGCTTCTCCCGAGCAAGAAATCTGATTGATGAACAAAACCCCCAAATTGACCGAAAACTTTAACGAATGACGCATAAACTGTCATCTATAAAAGGGTAAACAATCATACGTTAACGCACGGATTACTTATTATTTTCTGTGTGTCGCAGAAAATTTTGGCTTGCACACGCGGCCACAATCGAATAAAAATACATAAATAACGAATAAACATTCATTAAGGGTTGTGTCATGGTTAAGGAACGCAGAACCGAACTGGTCCAGGGATTCCGCCATTCTGTTCCCTATATCAACACCCATCGGGGCAAAACCTTTGTCATCATGCTTGGCGGTGAAGCCATTGAGCATGAGAACTTTTCCAGTATCGTCAATGATATCGGCCTGCTGCACAGCCTCGGCATCCGTCTGGTGGTGGTGTATGGCGCACGTCCGCAAATCGAAGCCAACCTGGCCGCCCATCACCATGAGCCGATCTACCACAAACATACCCGCGTGACGGATGCGAAAACCCTCGAACTGGTCAAACAGGCGGCGGGTCTGTTGCAGCTCGATATCACCGCCCGCCTGTCGATGAGCCTGAGTAATACGCCGCTGCAGGGCGCGCACATCAACGTGGTCAGCGGCAACTTTATCATCGCTCAGCCGCTCGGCGTGGACGATGGCGTGGATTACTGCCACAGCGGCCGCATCCGGCGCATTGATGAAGAAGCCATTCACCGCCAGTTAGACAATGGCGCGATCGTCCTGATGGGACCCGTTGCCGTTTCCGTAACGGGTGAAAGTTTTAATCTGACCTCGGAAGAGATTGCCACCCAGCTGGCCATCAAGCTGAAAGCGGAAAAAATGATCGGCTTTTGCTCCTCACAGGGTGTCGTGAACGATGAGGGCGTGATTGTGCCAGAACTTTTTCCGAATGAAGCCCAGGCGCGCGTCGAAGCGCTGGAAGCACAAGGCGATTACTATTCCGGTACCGTGCGTTTTCTGCGCGGCGCCGTCAAAGCGTGCCGCAGCGGGGTACGCCGCAGCCACCTGATCAGCTATCAGGAAGACGGCGCGCTGTTGCAGGAACTGTTCTCCCGGGACGGGATCGGTACGCAGATCGTAATGGAGAGCGCCGAGCAGATCCGCCGTGCCACCATCAATGACATCGGCGGCATTCTGGAGCTGATCCGTCCGCTGGAACAACAGGGCATTCTGGTTCGCCGCTCCCGCGAGCAGCTGGAGATGGAGATCGACAAGTTCACCATCATCCAGCGAGATAACCTGACCATTGCCTGTGCGGCGCTTTATCCGTTCCCGGAAGAGCAGATTGGCGAAATGGCGTGCGTTGCCGTGCACCCGGATTACCGTAGCTCCTCGCGGGGGGAACTGCTGCTTGAACGCGTGGCGGCACAGGCGCGCCAGATGGGTCTGAGCAAGCTGTTCGTGCTCACCACGCGCAGCATTCACTGGTTCCAGGAGCGCGGCTTCACGCCGGTGGATATTGATTCTCTGCCGGAAAGTAAGAAAGAGATGTACAACTACCAGCGCCGCTCGAAGGTGTTAATGGCGGACCTGGGATAACAATCACCCTCTCCTGTCGGAGAGGGTGATTACTCAGACAGATTCAAAAATCGCGCTTAATCCGCTTCTGCGCTCGGTGCGAGTGGCAATCGCCTGACCCAGCACGCGCTCATCCGCATACAGCGACAGACGCTGGCGCGCACGGGTAACGGCGGTGTAGACCAACTCACGGGTTACGACCGGCGAAAGCTGTGTCGGCAGGATCAGCGCCGCATGGTTGAACTCTGAGCCCTGAGACTTGTGTACCGTCATCGCCCATGCCGTTTCATGCTCTGGCAGACGGCTGGGCTGGACGGACTTCACGCTGCCGTCCGGTAGCTGGAACCAGACGCGCAAACCGTTACCGCGATCGAGCGCAATACCGATATCCCCGTTGAACAGCCCCAGCGTACTGTCGTTGCGGGAGATCATCACTGGCCGGCCTTCATACCATCGCGAATGCTGCTGACGGTTAATTTTGCGTTTCTGCACGAGCAGCTGCTCCAGCCTGTCGTTCAGGCCCGCAACGCCGAACGGCCCTTCCCGCAATGCGCACAGAAGCTGGTATTCGCCAAATGCGGCAATGACCTGCCCGGGCTGACTGCGCTGCTGCACGCAGCTCAGAAAACGCTGGTATCCCTGGAGAGCCTCCTCAAGCATAGCCTGATACTCTTCCCCGCTTTGCAGCGATTTCTTTTCAATGTCAGTGAAAGAGCCGTCAAACACCGTGCGCGTGGCATGCCGATCGCCACGGTTGACCGCCGCAGCCAGCTGGCCGATGCCGGAGTTGCTACCGAAACGGTAGCTTTTTTGCAGCAGACACAGGCTGTCACGCAGTGCGCCTGCGACCGGCGAGTGAACGGGTTCAAGCGAGCAGCCGGTCAGGCGGGCAAGCTCCTGCGCCCGCGCGGCGGTATAACCGTAGCTGGCGTAGGTACAGATATCCCCCAGTACCGCCCCGGCTTCCACGGAGGCGAGCTGGTCGCGATCGCCCAGGAAAACCACGCGCGCATGCGGCGGCAGAGCATCGATCAGGCGCGACATCATGGTCAGGTCAATCATGGAGGCTTCATCCACCACCAGCACGTCCAGATGCAGCGGATTACCCGCATGGTAGCGCAGCCGCTGGCTACCCGGTTGCGCGCCGAGCAGACGGTGCAGGGTACTCGCTTCACCCGGGAAAAGCGCAAGCTGCTCCTGAGTGAGCGGCAGCTGTTGCATCGCACCGCCCAGTGATTCGGTCAGTCGCGCCGCTGCTTTCCCGGTGGGCGCCGCCAGACGAATACGACATCGCTGCTCGCCTGATAGCTGGATCAGGGCTGCAAGCAGCTTTGCGACGGTCGTGGTTTTCCCGGTCCCCGGGCCACCTGAAATCACCGAAATCCGCCGCGTCAGGGCGACGGCCGCCGCCACTTTCTGCCAGTCTGTAGGCTCACCGGAGTCAAACAGCCTGTCCAGTGTCTGGCGAAGCTGCGCTTCGTCGCAGGGAAGCGGCGCGTTGGTCTCACTAAAGAAACGCGCTACCGTCAGTTCGTTTCGCCACAGACGGTTCAGATATAAGCGCTCCCCCGTCAGGATCAGCGGCGCCTGGTTTTCTCCCGGCCCGACGGCCGACGATTCGCGCAAAATTTTCTGCCAGTCCACCCTCTCCCCCAGCAGCGCAAAGCAGGACTGGAGGACAGGCGCCATTTTCTCGTCAACTACCAGACGCGAGAGCGGCAGACACACATGCCCCTCTCCGGCGTCTTTACTCAAAAGGGCAGCGGCAAGCATCACGGCGGGCTGGTCAGCGGCAATCATCATGGCAAACTGCACGTCCAGCTGACGCAGCACGCGTTGCTCTACCGCTTCCAGCAATAAGTCCTGCATCGTCATGCCATCTCCTCCGTGTTTGCTGCAAACAGGTTATCCATTTTATTAATCAATTCCGCATCCGGACGGGTGCTGAAGATCCCGGAGCGCGGATCGGCAGCGTCGACCCCGCGCAAGAAGAGGTAGATGACGCCACCAAAATGATCGTCGTAGCGGTAATCCGCAATACGGTGGCGCAAATAGCGGTGCAGCGCTAGCGTGTAGAGCTGATATTGCAGATCGTAGCGATGCATTTGCATGGCTGCCGCCATCGCCTGCTGGGTATAGGCTTCGCTGTTCTCGCCCAGCCAGTTCGATTTGTAATCCAGCAGGTAGTACCGTCCTTCGTGACGGAAGACCAGGTCGATAAAACCTTTCAGCATGCCCTGCACCTGACGGAAGTTCAGCGGCGGGCAACCGGCTGAGAGCGGATCGTACTGACGGATAAGCGCATCGAGCGCGTCGGCCTTAAGCGGGCCTGCGACAGGCAGATAAAACTCCATCTCAACCTGCTTATTTCTGGCCGTTAGCTGACGAAGAGCGAAGCCCTGCTCAGTCAGCGGCGCCTGCAAAATGGCGTTGATCCAGTCAGTGAGAACGGGCTGCCAGTGCGCGTCATAGCCCCCGCTCTGTAGCATCTTAAGCACCCACTCCTCACTGACAGGCTGAGTAAAATCAAGCTCTTCAAAGAGGCTGTGCAAAAAGGTGCCCGGCGACGCGCCGCGTGGGAACTGATGCGGAGTTAACGTCGGTTCAACCGGAATATCACCCACCCCTGCGGCATCCACGTCCAGCTTCGGCATGAGATCCAGCGCAATACTTTGCCCGTGCTGTTGCAGGCCAGAATAGCTGGTGACGCGCCAGTCGTCGGCAAGCACCCGCGTGATCTGGCGCGCATGAAGGTCGGTCGCGGGCTCTTGCGCCATTTGCCAGCGGCTATTGTCTGGCAGAGACGGGATATGCAGTGCGATATCGTCACCGCAGAGCGACTCAATGCAGAGGCGCAACCCCGCCGCATCTTTCGGCTCGCCACGCTGAATAAGCCGCCCTAACGCGCTTAAATGGAAATCGCTTTCCCCTGTTTTCTCCCCGCGACGGCGGAAAACCGGGGCGACGCCCAGGCTGCAATGCCAGACAGAACGGGTCAGCGCCACGTAAAGCAGGCGCAAATCCTCCGCCAGACGCTCCGCTTCTGCCAGTTCAACGCTGGTCTCCGCCTTGCTGAGATCGAGCACCGCATCGAAAGTCTCGCGGTCATGGTAAAAGGCCTGATCCTGAACCCGGTAGTTCGCGATGAAAGGCAGCCAGACCAGCGGATATTCGAGACCTTTGGATTTGTGAATGGTGACGATTTGCACCAGATGCTTATCGCTCTCAAGACGCATCTGCTGGCTTGAAGAGTTACTGTTTGGATCCGCGATTTGCTGCGCCAGCCAACGCACAAGGGCATGTTCACTTTCAAGCTGGGTACCCGCTTCCTGTAACAGTTCGCTGATGTGTAAAATATCGGTCAGACGCCTTTCACCGCCGGATGTCGCCAGCATATTTTCGGCAATCTGACGCCGTGTCATCAGCTCGCGCAGCATCGCCATAACGCCGCGCTTTTGCCAGCGTTCACGGTAATGGACAAACTCTTCTACCACCGCATCCCATGCGTTTTCGTCATGGTTGAGTTCATCAATATCCCGTGCGTTCAACCCCAGCATAGAACTGGCCAGCGCGCTTCGAAGCGTATTTTCGCGCTCCGGCGCCAACACCGCCTGAAGCAACCAGAGCATTTCCTGGGCTTCCAGCGTGTCGAACACGCTGTCGCGGTTAGAGAGATACACTGACGGAATATCCAGCAACGTTAGCGCATCGCGGATTAACGCCGCTTCCTGACGACTGCGCACCAGCACGGTAATATCAGAGGCCTTTACAGGATATGCCTGTTCCCCCTTCCACAGCAGTGCCTCGCCGCGCGCGCCTGCGCTTAGCCAGTCACGGATTTGCGCGGCGCAGTGCTGGGCCATCGCCGCCTGATAATCGGCAACGCCATAGCCTTCCCCCTCAAGCAGCCAGAAGGTCATGGCGGGTTGCACCGCACCGCTGACTTCAAAGCGCAGGGATGCGTTTTTTGGGGCGGATTTCACCGGCAGGAAAGGGATTTCATTGAACATGAATGCCGACGCCATACGGCTGAACAGCGCATTGACGCTCTCAACCATCCCCGGAGCGGAGCGCCAGTTGGTATCTAACGTGTAATGCGCGACCACCTCACTACGGGCTTTCATATAGGTGAAGATATCTGCCCCACGGAAGGCGTAAATGGCCTGTTTAGGGTCGCCTATCAGCAGCAGGGCAGTGTCGGGCTGCTGTCGCCAGATGCGGCGAAAAATGCGGTACTGTTGGGGGTCGGTGTCCTGAAATTCGTCAATCATCGCCACCGGAAAACGGGTACGGATCGCGCTGGCGAGCGCTTCACCATTCTCGCTGGACAGGGCTTCGTCCAGGCGGCTCAGCATGTCATCAAACCCCAGCTCGCCCCGGCGACGTTTTTCGCGCGCGACGGCCTGGCGGATCTCCGTCATGGCGCGGGTGATCATCAGGTCATTGAGCGTTAATGGCTCCGCAAGCAGCGCTTCAATCGCCACAAACAGGGGATGCTCAGGCACAATACCGTCGGCTTTGGTTCGCTCGGTCAAAAAGCGCTGCGAAAATTTTTCCAGTGCGTCCGGAAGCTGGTAACCCCGCGTCTCCTCCTGGGCCCAGGCGCTGATCTTTTCGATCCACTTCCCCTGGTTCCCACGGTTGAACTTGCGTCTGTCGATGCCTGAGTTTTCGATGATTGCATCAATTTCACCAACCGACTCATTCCACTTCTGCTTAAGCGCGGTAATTTTGGCGACGATCTTTTCATGGCGCGAGGCCAGCGTTTCATCGGCAGGCGGAGGAGATTTAATGACCGGCGCTTCGCCTTGCAGGTAACGGTCGATGGCGCGAAGAAGCTCTTCCGGACCTTTCCACAGGGCGTGAACCGCTTCAGCAATGTCGCGCTGCAACGGATAACAGTGACGACGCCAGAAATCCGCACAGGCCTGATAGCGAAGCTCGGATTCATCTTCAATAAGCTGCTGCTCAAAGAGCATGCCGGATTCAAACGCATTCAGGCTCAGCATGCGCTGACAAAAACCGTGAATGGTGAAGACGGACGCTTCATCCATTTGCCGTTCGGCCAGCAGCAGCCATTGCGCAGCCTGTTGCTTATCCGCAATCTCGTCCAGCAGGCTCGCGTAGAGGGGGTTATCCGTCGTCTGACGCAGACAGGCGATGCGCAGCTCATGAATGTTGCTGCGAATACGGCCACGCAGCTCGGCAGTGGCCGCTTCGGTGAAAGTTACCACCAGCAGCTCTTCCACGCTTAACGGGCGCGAAAAAGCGGCGTTGCCGCCGAGCCCCAACAGCAGACGCAGATAGAGCGCGGCGATGGTATAGGTTTTTCCCGTTCCCGCTGAGGCTTCAATCAGTCGCTCACCCTGTAGAGGTAAACTTAGGGGATCAAGCGGCTCAGCGGTATGGGTCATTCTTTCTTACTCCAGGGCATAGTTTGTTGCAGCGCGCTGACGCTCTTCCAGACGGTCCACTCTTTTGATTTTACGTAGTCCGTTTTCCCGTTCTGGCTGCCAGAAACCTGAGACAGGATGGCCATACCCTGCGGTTTTACTACCGCCTGATGGAAGAAATCGGCAACTTTTTGTGGCGTCAGCTGTTTTATTTCGGCCACTATTTTATCACGCGAATCAAATTTCATATTACCGCGATCAAAATCTTTGCTCAGCTGCGAGGCCTCTTCACCCAGCGTCTGCGGCGGTTGCATCACCTGGGCGATAACCGCCTGCTGGATCTGGGCAAACTCTTCCGGCTTCATGGCGCGCAGTTTTGCTTCCGCCTGCGGGAAGAATGCCTGATAACGTTGCCACAGGTAAGCAGGTTGTTTGTCGCTGCTTTGCAGAAGGAAGCCCACCCCCCACTGACGGCCCACATTCATCGAGAAAGCGAATACCGCATAACCCAGCTGCTCTTCGGTGCGCAGCTGGTTGTAAAACCACGGCTGAATAATTTGACCGAGCACCGCACTCTGGGCAGAGCTGGTAAATTCGTCATATCCGACAGGGACAAACACCGCGGCCAGCGCGGAATCCGTGCTGCTTCCCGCTTTTTCGAAGATCGCATTCTGCTTTTTCTCTACCAGCACATCCTGGTTACGGCACCACTCATCGCCTTTTGAACCCAGTTGCGCACGCACGTTTTGTGCCAGCGTTTTAGCCTGATCTTCGCTCATGTTCCCTACAACCAGGAACTCCGGACGAGTATTGGTTTTCAGCGAATCACGGTAAGCCAGCACCTCTTTTAAGGTGACTGAGGGCAATAACGCGCGGCGATCTTCGCGCTGGAAATAAGGAATTTGGGACAACATCTGTGCTGGCATAATCGCCTGATCGTAGGCTTTACCCTTCTCGGCAGAATCCATCATCTGGGCATACCAGGACTTAGCCTGCTCGAGCTGTTCTTCCGTAGGCGTATAGCTGAAATAACCGTCCAGCAGCGCCTGGAACAGCTGCGGCAAACGCTGGGTATAGCCGTTGGCATTCACCATCAGGCCGTTATTGGCATTGGTGGAGAAACTGATACCGCCAACGGCAGCCTGGTTGCTGAGCTGATCGAGGGCAATACCGGCCAGATAATCGTTAAGCGCAAACAGCACCTGGTTTCTGGCGCTGTCCATTGCTTTAGGATTACGCAGCACTACGCTGACATCCGCTTTTGGCTCGTCGCCGAAATAGCGGCTTGGGGTGTAGACCACGCGCAGCGTCGGCTCATCAACAATCAGCTCCGGATGCGGATAGGCCTTTGCGGGTTTGATCAGCGAGAAATCGTCCGGGATGTAGGGGTTAAGCTCCGGTAACTTCAGCGCAATTTCCCCCGCCTTTTTCTGCCAGCCCGCGAAGGTCTGTTCGCTGATTTTTTCAACCTGATACGGGGCATCAACGAAGTAGGCCATTTTGTTATGCGGTTCGTTCGGGCTGATATACCAGACGCGGGCATTCTGCGGAGTCATCATCGCCAGACGCGCTTTGAGCGCCCCGGCGTCATACTGATCGGCAATATTTACCGCATCCAGCGTATGTTCCACCGGCACGCGGATCATGGTATCTGCCAGCCACTCGACGTAGTCCATATCACGCGTAATAGAGGGATAGCGGAAATCGAGATCCAGCACGTGCGCCAGCTCGTCGAAGTAGCGTTTATCGACGCCTTTGTCGCGCAGCAGAGAGAGATAACTGAAAATGGCCGCAACGACGTCGTCACGGTGAGCCAGCCCTTTATCGGTCAGCGTCGCGGAGATGGCCAGCACGCCGCTATTCCCGTTTACGACGGGATCGGAGTCAGCGCGAATACCTTCCACCAGCCCCTGCTTTTGCAGCCAGTCGGAGAGCGTACCCGGGCTGCGGTTACCGATAAGATAAGTCACCAGCTCGTCGGTTTTGCTGCGGAACTGCGCCGTGTTGTTATCAATACGGAATTCAACGCGTAACACCTTGCGCGGCAAGGCCGGCACATAGTGAATAACAATGCCTTTTTGCGCGTCCGTGACAACCGGCACGTTAATCTGCGGCAGATCGATATTTTTATTTGGCACCCTGCCATAGGTCTGCGCAGCCATGTTTGCCAGCGTCGGCAACGGTTTATTGCTGTAAATAACCGCTTTCATCAGATTGGCGGAATAGTATTTTTCACGAAACGCATGCAGCGCATCGAGCACCGGGCTACCCGGCTTGTCGCTCAGCGTTTCAAGGTTGCCGCCTGAGAAGCGCGAACCCGGGTGCGCCGGATTGATGGTTTCAGCGCTAACCTGCGCCATGCGCATACCGTCTCGCGTGCGCGCCATCGTCAGTTCGGCGTTTACGGCGTTGCGTTCCCGGTCAGCATATTTTTTATCCAGCAGCGGTGCGGCGATGGCATCCGCCAGACGGTCCACCGCCCCGTCAAGCGCATCATTTTCCACTTCCAGGTAAAACGCGGTACGATACGGCGCAGTGCTGGCGTTGTGGCTGCCACCATGCATTTTCAGAAATTCGGACAGGCTGTCAGGCTGTGGGTATTTTTTAGACCCCATCAGCGTCATGTGCTCAAGGTAGTGCGCCAGTCCCGGATGGTCATCAGGATCTTCCAGCGATCCGACCGGCACAACCAGTGCGGAGAGCGATTTAACCGCCTGAGGATCGGAAACCAGCAGCACGGTCATCCCGTTATCAAGACGAATCGCCTGATACTGACGGGTGTCCTTATCGCTCTTACGGATTGTTTCCTGGACAGGTTGCCAACCGGAATCGGCCTGAGTGACGGGAGCCCAAAGGGCGATAAACAAAACAAACGCTTTGAACAAGGTGCTGCCTGGCATTACGACCTCTTTATCACGGCTACATCATTAACAACGTGCGTGCTGGACACGCCAGCATCTCTTTCTTTGGGTACATCAGTCCGTGATAAGAGGTGCATCATAAATGAACACCCCGTACTGTGCAATTTTTATACAGCACTCAGGACTGCTTAAATTTGAACAACGGTAACAGGTAGCGTTGCGCCTCTTCCGTGATAATGTCGAAATATTCTGGCTCCAGCGTTCGCCATAAACGTTGATACCAGACATCGTCGCCCTCGCCACGTACCATCATGTTCCCTTCGTAGGCCTGCAAAAACTTGCTGCGCGCTTTCTGGAGCGAAGCCTCATCCGTTAACATGGCATCATTCTGCGCGTCGTAACAGGCTTTTATCCATGCCCCCCCACTTTCAGGCAGCAAAAGCAGAGGCTTGTTCATGCCCTGACGATAACCTTCAATATAAAGCGACAGATACGTCAACGCCTGCTCAGGCTCCATCGGCGGGAAGCGCCACTCGCCGTCCTTACGTACAAACAACCGGCTTTCGCCTTCGTGACCACTCGCACTGTAGACAAGATGTTCGAGCCAGAGTTGCAGGCCATGTGAAACGCTGAGCATAGATGGGCGCCAGCGTAGCAGCCCGTCAGACTGCACGTGCGTGAGCCAGCCGCTGAGGTGCATACCGTTACAATCGAGATCAATTTCAATGCTGCTCGCCGGTTGCCGACACGCGATAACCCGGTCAGCAAGCGCTTGCATCTCCTCACACTGGGCATCCCAGACGATTTCGCCGAACGCACCATACGGCAGTAATCCCGACGCCCTGTAACGTCGGAACAGTTTACTGGCGTCTTCTTCGTCAACCAGCGCATTCAAAAGCTGGGAATTAAGCTTAAAACGCTCCAGTCCATCAAGAATAAACGGTTCCGCATCAGGGATTTCGCTCTCTTCCGAGCGGAAGTTCACCTGCAAGCGTTGCTGGAAAAAAGCCCGAACCGGATGGGCCCAAAAGCGCTGCAGCTGCTCAAACGTAAGGGTGTCTATGGCGCGCGGTTCGAGCGCCTGAATGAAATCGGTTTGCGGTGTGCCCGCGTTCTTCGCAGCGGGAAGCCACTCGCGGGCGTAGCTTTGCAGTTCATCAGGAACGTAATTGACAGGATCAAACGGCATACGGCTATGGTGACAGGTAATATGCGCTTTCACCCGACGTTCGCTTTCGTCGCAGTTACAGGCCTCATCGCCCGGCAGATAGTGACTCTGCCCGATGTAGTCCACCAGCTCCTGCACCAGCACGGACGGGAAACGCTCGCTGTTGTCCTGAATTGAACGGCCGATATAGCTGATATAAAGCCTGCTTTGCGCAGACATCAGCGCCTCAAGGAAGAGATAACGGTCATCATCGCGGCGGCTGCGGTCGCCCCGCTTCGGCTGTGCGCTCATGAGATCAAAGCCCAGGGGTGGCAGCGCACGTGGATAAATACCGTCGTTCATGCCAAGCAGACAGACTACTTTGAACGGGATTGAACGCATCGGCATCAGGGTGCAGATATTCACCGGCCCAGCAAGGAAGCGCTGGCTGATGCGCTCCTGATCGAGACGTTGCGTCAGCTCATCACGCAGAAGCGAAAGGGGAACCGCCTCGTGATAGTGCGAATTAACCCCCTCATCAACGATGGCCTGCCACTGCTTCTCGATAAGCGCCATGGCGGCTTCCGTTTCGCTGTCCGGCAGGAAGAAGTCATTTAGCATTTCGCGGCAAATCGGCAGCCACTCTTCGAGTGGACGGGGCTGCATCAATGCACGGCGCCAGCGGTTGAGCTGCATCAGCAGCGAGGCTAAGTGACCAACCAGTTCCGCAATTAACCCACTGGACTCATCGTACGGCAGCACGTCATTCCATTCGCCGTGGATGCTCTCCATCGCATACCCCAGCAGCATACGCGTCAGGCCAAACTGCCAGGTATGCTGGCCAGTCGCGGGCAGCTCAAACTCCTGGACGTTATCATCGTCGATTCCCCAGCGGACGCCGGATTCGTTGACCCACTGGCGCAGGTAGCGCAAGCCCTCTTCGTTAATGCTGAAGCGTGCGGCCAGAACAGGCACATCCAGTAATGCCAGCACATCCTCAGAGATAAACCGGCTATCAGGCAGCGAAAGCAGGCTGATAAAGGCCTGTAACGCCGGGTGTGACTGACGAGCACGGCGGTCAGAGATCGCGTAGGGAAGATAGCGGTCGCCCGTTGCGCTGCCAAATACAGCCTGAATAAACGGGCTGTAGCTGTCGATATCCGCCACCATCACCACGATATCGCGGGGTGTCAGGGTTGGGTCGTCCTGCAACATGGCCAACAGGCGGTCATGAAGAATTTCAACTTCACGCTGTGGGCTGTGGCAAACGTGGATCGCGATACTGCGATCGTCAGGATCCAGTTTTCGCTTCTTATCGCTTCGCGCAAACTCCTCGGCAGTGATCCCGGCCACGGCACGGTTTTCTAAATCCAGAATATCAAGCTGAATATTGTGCAGCAGGCTGTCTGGCGTAATATCCGCAAACGCGTCCACGTCCCCCTCTCCCGAGGAGGTGATATCTGAAAGCAGATAAATATAGTCGCGCCCCAGCTTGCCCCACGAGGCAAGTAGCGGGTTCGGCAGGTTCTGAATCCCCTCTTCATCGAAAAGCTGCGCCGCGTTTTCACTGTCTTTAAACAGCGGCACGGCGCGTTCCTCAAATAGGCGTTTACGCTGGCGGGTGACCAGCCGTGAAAGCCAGCGCGGATCCTGAATATCTCCCCAATAGTGCCGACATGGGTTGGTAAAGAGGATATGGATATCAATGTGCTTACCGAGCGCTTTTAGCGCGTTCAGGTAGACAGGCGGCAGCGCGGAGATACCGCAAATGAACACGCGTGACGGCAAACGGGCTGGCCGTTCTGCGGTGTTCTCAAGTGTTGAGATAAAGCGATCGTACAAGTTAGCACGGTGCCATTTAGGCTGACCGAGCTGCCCGGTATGCTCGACCAGCGCTTTCCAGAGCGGCGCCTGCCAGATTTGCGCTTCCGGTAACCCATCGACTAATTCTCCCGCTTCCCAGCGAATCAGCCATTCTGCGCGGTAAACCAGATACTGGTCATAGAGGTCAGCAGTGCGTGAGGCCAGCTGAAAAAGTTTGCGCTTGTCGGTGTCGTCATTCAGATAGTGGCGCAGCATGGCGAACTCATCATGCGCCAGCATGTCCGGCAGCAGCGTCATCAGTTTCCAGGCCATGCTTTGTTTGTTGAAGGCACTCTGCTCAGGAATATCCGGCAGGACGCGTACAAACATCTCCCAGATAAAGCTCGCGGGCAGCGGAAAATCGATATTCGCCGCAATGCCAAACTTCTGCGAAAGGGACATTTGTAGCCACTGCGCCATACCGGTGCTCTGCACCAGCACCATTTCTGGCTCAAACGGATCGTCAAGACGCTCTTGCTCAACGATATACTCCATCAGTGCTTCCAGCACATCCAGACGATTTGAGTGGTAAACCCTTAGCATAAACGCTCCCGACTAGCGGCTAACCGGGCAATGCAGACGCGTCAACGCGCCCTGCCGCCCCAGAGGAGAAATAAGTGTGACCGTGATGCTGACACATCCGGACTGTGTTGTCTGCCCCCGACTGACCTGCCAGCCCGGCGGGAGCGTTAATGTTGAGATCTGCGACTGATTCCACGCATGATGCCATAGCTGGCGATACTGGCTAAGCGCCGCATACCGGGCTGCCAGCGCGCGATGATATCCGGATAACGCCGTCACAACCACAACCAGCAACATCATTGCCAGCAAAACCTCAACCATGCTAAATCCTTTTTGTCTGCTCAGGGTAACTGACATAGCGCACTTTCCTTAAGGGGGCAGAAGTCGCTCCAGCCGTGGGCAGAAAAGCGTATTTGTCCTTCCGCGATATCCCCGCCTCGCCATAGCAACAGATCGTCATTTCCGGCAATAAGCAAAACACGCTCCTCAAACAGCCTTACACAGACCCGCAGACCTTGTGTCTGCTTGCACTGAACCTCTGGCTGTAAAGCCCAGTCCTGAACGCGTCCCCACTCCAGTGCAGATTGCAAGGCAGCCTGCTGGCGAATAGACAAACTCTCGCCATTCACCAACGTACTAAAGGTTTGCAACTGCTGGTTTAATCCGGTGAGGATCAGCGTGCCGAGCACCAGCAATAGCAGGACCAGCGCCAGCGATGACATGCCCCGCTGACGATTCACAGATTAAACCCCGTTACGGTGTGGCGAGCCGAAAAGGGTGCGGTCAGTTCACCTTTGCGGCGGGCACGCAGCTCGACATTGATTACCGGTGCAAAACCAGCACGATCGGTTTTAGTGACCATAAACTGCTCTATCAGGACCCGATCCGGGTCGGTGAGCTTATCCCATCCCTTACCTTCACAGGATGTCGCGCCCCGCAGCGTTTCGAGCGTTCCGGACTCAAGCCGGAATCCCGTGCTGTCATTTTCTGACGCGGTGTTATCCCACTGGCCGTTGCTGTTTGCATCCCATTGCACAATCGCACATCGTCCTTGCCTGCCGATAATTAACCCTTGCCCCTGACAATGCCCTGCACAGTATCCTGCTCGCTGGAGCTGTTTACCCATCGCAAGCAGGCGTTGCCACACCTCATCTTCCAGCTCCCGTTGCCCGGATTGCAGTAAAACACCCTGCTGTAGCCCCGGTAAAAAACGTGACGTGCTGAGTAACAGAATACTGCTTATCGTCATCGCAATCAGGACCTCCAGAAGGGAGAACCCTTTTTGTTTTACTGGCATGCACCTTCTCCTGCGGCATCACACAGCCTGATACGTCCGCCATTTGAGACAATAACCCACCACGCACCGGCGCGGCTCTGCACGCGAATATGTCCGGCCCATGCGGTATCCCTTAAGCCGTAAAATCCCAGCGCAGGCGTTACGTCGCTCAGCGTGACCTCCGGCCATAACGGTTTCATCACGAACGGGCCGCCGCTGTCGCAGCCCAGGACCACAGCGCTGACAAGGCAGGCCTGATTCCCGTCAGCGTGAAGCGCGATCCTGTGCTCGCTGTTGTGACGATTTGCGTCGTTTCGCAAGAACGCCAGGTAATCCCGCACCTGACAGGCTGTCTGCCAGAGCCGCTGCCGCTGTTGCCAGCTGTCCCAGCCATAAAGACCCGTCGCGCTGAGGATCACAACCAGCGAGATGGCGAAAAGGGTTTCGATAAGCGTAAAGCCATGTTCGTTTTTCATGGCGGGAGTGTGGCGGAATGGTAGAAAAGGCGCGAGCGTTAAACCAGAACATTACGAGCCGCTTTCCGGAGATTTTCACCCGTTGCAACGCGTTACATCGTCTCTGGAAACAGGCTCGAAGAACAAAACGAGCGCGAAAAAAAACCGGCGCTAAAGAGCACCGGTTGTGTCAGGATTCGCCGTATCAGATGGCGACAGGGGCTTTGATGCCAGGATGCGGGTCGTAGCCTTCTATCTCGAAGTCATCAAAACGGTAATCGAAGATCGAGTCCGGTTTGCGTTTGATCACAAGCTTCGGCAATGCACGCGGTTCGCGCGTCAGCTGGAGATGCGTCTGTTCCATATGATTGCTGTAGAGGTGGGTATCACCGCCCGTCCAGACAAAATCGCCCACTTCAAGATCGCACTGCTGCGCCATCATGTGCACTAACAGCGCGTAGCTGGCGATGTTAAACGGCAGGCCGAGGAACACGTCGCAGGAGCGTTGATACAGCTGGCAGGAGAGTTTGCCGTCCGCCACGTAGAACTGGAAAAACGCGTGGCAAGGCGCCAGCGCCATTTTATCCAGTTCACCCACGTTCCAGGCAGAAACAATGATACGGCGCGAGTCCGGGTCATTTTTCAGCTGGTTCATGACGGTCGTGATCTGGTCGATATGGCGGCCGTCCGGGGTAGGCCACGCGCGCCATTGCTTGCCGTAAACCGGCCCCAGGTCGCCGTTCTCATCTGCCCACTCGTCCCAGATGGAGACATTGTTTTCATGCAGATAAGCAACGTTGGTATCGCCTTGCAGGAACCAGAGCAGTTCATGAATGATCGAGCGCAGATGGCAGCGCTTCGTCGTCACCAGAGGGAAGCCTTCTTGCAGATTGAAGCGCATCTGGTGGCCAAAAATGGAGAGCGTACCGGTGCCGGTGCGGTCGTTTTTCGGCGTGCCCTCGTCGAGCACTTTTTTCATCAATTCAAGATACTGTTTCATGATTCCTCAGGAAAGTTGTTGCTGTGGACGACGACGATACGCCCAAATCATCATAATGGCACCCGCGACAATCATCGGAATGGAGAGGATCTGCCCCATGCTGATGTACTGTACCCACTCGCCGGTAAACTGTGCATCCGGCTGGCGGAAGAACTCGACGATGATACGAAACGCGCCGTAGCCAATCAGGAACAGACCAGATACTGCCCCCATTGGGCGCGGTTTGCGGATATACAGATTCAGGATGATAAACAGCACCACACCTTCCAGCGCCAGCTCATAAAGCTGAGACATATGACGCGGCAGAACGCCGTAGGTATCGAAAATGGACTGCCACTCAGGATGCGAAGGCAGCAGCGCGATATCCTCTGCGCGGGAGCCCGGGAACAGCATGGTAAACGGCACGCTCGGATCGACACGCCCCCAGAGTTCACCGTTGATGAAGTTGCCCAGACGCCCTGCACCCAGCCCAAACGGGATTAATGGCGCAATAAAATCAGCCACCTGGAAGAAGTTACGTTTGGTGCGTTTGGCGAAGATCACCATCACGAGGATCACACCAATCAGTCCGCCGTGGAAGGACATGCCGCCGTCCCAGACGCGGAACAGATAGAGCGGGTCGTTCAGGAATACCGGGAAGTTGTAGAACAGAACATAGCCGATGCGCCCGCCCAGGAATACGCCAAGAAAGCCAGCATAAAGCAGGTTTTCCACTTCGTTCTTCGTCCAGCCGCTGCCTGGACGACTGGCGCGACGACCAGCAAGCCACATGGCAAAGACGAAGCCCACCAGGTACATCAGTCCGTACCAGTGAAGCGCTACAGGTCCTATTGAGAAAATAACCGGATCGAATTCCGGAAAATGCAGATAACCACTGTTCATCTGTCACCACAAGATGTTGTTATTCCGCTGAAAGTGGACAGCGGCTGAATTGCATTCCCGCCGTTGGCAGGTGCTCCAAAGTTGCGAATCATAGCATAAGGCAGGCGCGGAGGATGCGCCTGAGATGTAAAAGATGTGTATAGGGTTTTATGCGCGCTGTTCCCCCTCACCCCATTCCTCTTCCTCAAGGGAGAGGGGGTCGTCCGAGCAGTCATTATTTTGTGGGGATCAGCGGCCGCCGCGGATCAAACCGCCCATGCCGCGTCGCTCCATAAACGCCGCCACCTGATGGCGCACTTCGGCTGCCAGCTGTGCCTCCAGGCTTCTCGCGGCCAGCTCATGCGCCTCATCTTGTTCGATGTGACGTAACAGGTATTTCACACGCGCAACGGAACGTCCGTTCATTGACAGGTGACGGAAACCGAGGCCAATCAGGATCGCCACGCACATCGGATCGCCGGCCATTTCACCGCACAGGCGCAGGTCGATATTATGCTGCTCGGCTTCGCGGACGATCATCGCCAGGGCACGAAGCATCGCCGGATGCAGGCTGTCGTAGATACTGGCCACGCGGGTATTGTTGCGATCGACCGCCAGAATGTATTGCGTTAAGTCGTTGGTGCCAACGGAGATAAAATCAACGCGGGTCGCCAGCTGCGGCAACATAAAGACCATCGAAGGCACTTCCAGCATCACGCCAATACGGGGTTTAGGGATCGCGTAGCCGATCATCTCTTCCACTTCGCGCCCTGCACGTTCAATCAACCGCCGCGCTTCGTCGATCTCGTCAATACTGGTGACCATCGGCAGCAAAATGCTGAGATTCCCCGTGGCCGCGTTGGCACGCAGCATCGCACGAACCTGGATAAGGAAAATTTCCGGCTGATCGAGGGTAATGCGGATCCCACGCCAGCCGAGGCAGGGATTCTCTTCACTGATGGGCATATAGGGCAGTTGCTTATCCGCGCCGACGTCGAGGGTGCGCAACGTGACGGGTTTGTCGTTAAACATCTGCAACATGCCCTGATACTGCGCAACCTGCTCCTCTTCTGACGGGAAGCCGCTTTGTAGCATGAACGGTATTTCGGTGCGGTAGAGACCAATGCCATCGATGCGGCTGCCGAGCTTCTCTTCATGCTCGGGGCTTAATCCCGCGTTGAGCATCACCTTCACCCGCTCACCGCTCTTGAGCTGTGCGGGCAGGTTGACGTCATCTTCCGCCAGCTTGCTTAATTCATTCTCTTCGCTGATAAGACGCTGGTACTCCTGAAGAAGAACCGGCTCAGGATCCACCAGCAACTCACCGCGATATCCGTCCACCACCAGCGTGCGGCGATGCAGTACGGAGGGCTGAATATCCGCCCCCATCACGGTCGGAATACCGAGCGCACGCACCATAATGGCGGCATGAGAGTTAGCTGCGCCATCGCGCACCACCACGCCCGCCAGCCTGTCCTGCGGTAATTCCGCCAGCGTCGTCGCCGAGAGTTCATCGGCCACCAGCACAAACCGGTTCGGCCAGGCATTCGCCCCCTGAATAGTATCATCGAGGTGGAACAGCAGACGTTGCCCAAGCGCGCGTAAATCGCCGGCGCGCTCTTTCAGATAGCCGTCAGTCAGTACCGCAAACTGCTCGGCAAATTTTTCAATGACCTTTTTAACCGCCCACTCTGCCACCGACCCCTTATCGACCTCGGCAAATAACTCACGACGCAAACGCGCATCGGAAAGCAGGTGTGAGTAGAGATCGAAAATGGCCGCCGTCTCTTTTTGCGCGCCAGCGGCAAAGCGTTTGCTGTAGCGACGAAACTCATTCGCCGCCTCTTCCAGCGCAGCGGTGAGCCGTTCGCGCTCAAGCGCCTCATCCAGCGTCGAGGCTTCGTAGACCTGCTCCATCAGCGGGAGCGTGGCATCCATCCAGCCTTCGGCAATAGCGACCCCCGGCGAGGCCGGAAGCGCGCGAATACGCGTATGACGATACTGACCAAAAAGAGCTGTCAGTTGGGACTGAGAGAGGATCGCCGCCATCTGCGTTGCCAGCGTGACGAGGAAGGACTCCTCGCTTTCATCGTACTGGCGCAGCTCGCGCTGCTGAACAACAAGCACGCCAAGCAGCTGGCGGCGCTGAATAATCGGTACGCCAAGAAACGCGCGGAAACGCTCTTCTTTGACGGAAGGGATATATTTGAAGCTGGGGTGTTTTTGCGCATCGGCAAGGTTGATTGGCTCCGCCAGTCGCCCGACCAGGCCAACAATACCTTCATCAAACGCGAGCGTTACGGTGCGTCCCCGTGGTTTTTTTAATCCGCGGGTTGCCATAAGGTAGTAGCAACGTCGGTCATGGTCGGCCAGGTAGACCGAACAGACCTCGGTTTCCATCGCAAGACAGATGTCCGTCACCAGAATATTCAGCGCCTCGTTGAGGCGAGGCGCACTGGCGACCTTTTCAACTATTTCTCGCAAGCGGGTGAGCATGATTTGCGTAGCTTAACCTCTTTTACGTCGCCAGGCAGGTGCGCTCTGTGGCTTCGGAGTCGTCTCCTGAAGCTGCATCACGACACTTGCGAACTCTTTCATCACCCTACGGTATACATCGCGCTTGAATGACACGACCTGACGAACCGGATACCAGTAGCTTACCCAGCGCCAGCCATCAAACTCTGGCGTGCTGCTGGTTTGCATATTGATATCTGAATCGTTGCCCACCAACTGCAAAAGAAACCACTTCTGTTTCTGGCCGATACAAACCGGCTTTGTGTCCCAACGCACCAAACGTTTCGGTAACTTGTAACGCAACCAGTTGCGGGTCGAAGCCAGGATGCGAACATCTTTTCGGCTTAAACCAACCTCTTCAAACAGCTCCCGGTACATCGCTTGTTCTGGGGACTCTCCAGGATTGATCCCGCCTTGCGGGAACTGCCAGGAGTGCTGACCATATCGCCGGGCCCACATCACCTGGCCCTGACGATTACAAATTACTATTCCTACGTTTGGGCGGTAGCCATCGTCATCAATCACCGGACTACCCCAAACTAAATCTGATATATGAATGATTGTTTCACACTACAGGGAGGCGGTAAACCACTCTCTTACAGGCCTGCAACCTAATAACATTTGAATAACTCACAATTTTGTGAGGAGTTATAAACAGATGAGGGCGACTGAGACCATTTTTATTCACCTTTTCTGTGGATATAGTTGTGAAGAAGTATGGAATTACCGATGAACAACCTTGTGGCCCGGCGAATCGGCAATTTTCATCACTTAAAATAAATTATTTAAATTCATCTAGTTAAACGTAAATTTAGGGTATCAAAGGCGATTAACGTGACGATCGTCACATCAAAGATCTTCCTGGTGATGAAAGATCGAACAGCGTCGGTTTTATCCACAGATTGTGCCAATAAGTTAGGCATAATTTGTGTGAAAATTCGATTTTCATCGCACGTCAAGGCTGTAAATTGAAACAGTAGTGGCGGTTATTCGCAGTTATCCCATTTTTCTGTGGATAACATGGTGTAAGATCCTGTTTATTGTCAGTGACCAGAATTGCACAACCTGTTTTTTAGCCATGGCGCGACGGGATACATTCCTAAAAAACATAATATAAATCATCCACATGGAATATATACTCAGAAAAAAGTAAACTCTATCCACAAGGGATAAAATATCAGTTCATTTTTTAACCAAAAGGTTGTCAGCATGCATTCTCTCGCCCCACTGCTCTCACCTCCCGTCAGTGAAGCCCAGTTACTCCAGCAGGCACAACGTTTGGCAGGCTATGCACTGGGCGAGCTGGCCGTGATGGCGGGGTTGACGATACCCAACGATCTGAAGCGCGATAAAGGCTGGATCGGCGTGTTGCTTGAACGTTGGCTGGGCGCAAGCGCGGGCAGTAAACCCGAGCAAGATTTTGCGGCGCTGGGGGTGGAACTGAAGACGATCCCCATTGATAGCCTGGGGCGGCCACTGGAAACTACCTTTGTCTGCGTTGCGCCGCTAACGGGTAATAGCGGAGTGACATGGGAAACCAGCCACGTCAGGCATAAGCTGAAGCGGGTGTTGTGGGTACCCGTTGAGGGTGACAGGCAGATCCCGCTGGCAGAGCGTCGCGTTGGCGCCCCGCTGCTCTGGAGCCCGGATGAAGAAGAAGAAAGACAGCTTTCCCAGGACTGGGAAGAGCTGATGGACATGATTGTGCTGGGACAGGTTGAGCAGATCACCGCCCGGCATGGCGAAGTGCTGCAACTCCGTCCCAAAGCCGCCAACAGCAAAGCGCTCACTGAAGCGGTAGGTGCACAGGGCGAACCGATCCTGACGCTGCCG
>NZ_JADCLG010000005.1:104619-131210 GCF_014982425.1 Enterobacter cloacae complex sp. I1M
TTCCTGTTGAAAACATAGTTTTTTACCAATTTTGCGCTCCGGCTAACATAATCTCCTCCTTTTTAAGATTTCCCCCCTTTCACCTGTCGTAATATCAGGTTATTACTACACTATGATTTGATACGAGCCAGGTGAGGATGAGAACGATGAAAAAATGGGCAGTAATTATCTCAGCAGTCGGTTTAGCGTTTGCGGTATCGGGTTGTAGCAGCGACTATGTCATGTCAACGAAAGATGGTCGTATGATCCTGACCGATGGCAAACCCGAAGTCGACGACGATACCGGTCTGGTGAGTTACCGCGATCGCGAAGGCAATCAAATGCAAATTAATCGCGACGAAGTCTCCCAGATCATCGAGCGTTAAACAGATAAAGGTCAGTAGCTTGCTGGCCTTTTTGATTTTTTCCTTCCCCTTTTGCCTTCCCTCTGCCATGTTTATATTCCTTTGTCGGGAGGTTCCTGACGCGGTCTGTATGTCTAAAAAAGGAAACCGGCTATGCATTATCACCGTATCCCCCATAGCGCTCTGGAGATCAGCCAGCTGGGGTTAGGCACCATGACATTTGGTGAACAAAACAGCGAAGCCGATGCCCATGCACAACTCGATTACGCCGTCAGCCAGGGCATTAACCTGATTGACGTGGCGGAGATGTACCCAGTTCCTCCCCGCCCGGAAACTCAAGGTCTTACCGAAACGTATGTCGGCAACTGGCTGGCGAAACGCGGCAATCGCGAAAAGCTGGTCATCGCTTCTAAGGTTAGCGGCCCTTCCCGTAATAACGATGCCGGGATCCGCCCTAACCAGATCCTCGATCGCAAGAATATCCGTGCTGCGCTGGATGCCAGCCTCAAGCGCCTGCAAACCGACTATCTCGATCTTTATCAGGTGCACTGGCCGCAGCGTCCGACGAACTGCTTCGGTAAGCTTGGCTACACCTGGAACGAGAGTGCTCCGGCCGTCACCCTGCTGGAAACACTGGAGGCGCTTACGGAATGCCAGCGCGCGGGTAAGAGCCGCTACATCGGCGTTTCCAACGAGACGGCGTTTGGCGTAATGCGCTATCTGCATCTGGCCGATAAACACGACCTGCCGCGGATCGTGACCATCCAGAACCCGTACAGCCTGCTGAACCGCAGTTATGAAGTGGGTCTCGCGGAAGTGACGCAGTACGAAGAGGTGGAGCTGCTCGCCTACTCTTGCCTGGGCTTCGGAACCCTGACGGGCAAATACCTGAACGGCGCGAAACCGGCTGGCGCGCGTAACACGCTTTTCAGCCGCTTCACCCGCTATAGCGGCGAGCAGACGCAAAAAGCCGTTGCGGCCTACGTGGATATCGCGAAACGCCACGGACTCGATCCGGCGCAGATGGCGCTGGCCTTCGTGCGTCGTCAGCCGTTTGTGGCGAGTACCCTGCTCGGCGCAACGACAATGGATCAGTTAAAAACCAATATTGAGAGTTTCCACCTGAACCTGAGTGAAGAGGTCTTAGCGGAGATTGAAGCGGTGCATCAGGTTTATACTTACCCGGCACCTTAAGTTGACGATTTGCCCGGTGGCGGCGTTGCCTTACCGGGCCTACAAAATCCGCCAACATCACGAAACGTAGGCCGGGTCAGGCGGAGCCGCCACCCGGCAAAGATATCACCGCCGACGCTGCCAGACCCACAGCCCGGTAATCGCCAGCGCAAACAGTGCGCCAAACCCCACCCCGATTGCCACAACCGGCGCACCTGCTTTTACCGCCAGCGAGTAAATCCCCAGCATCAGCAGCATCGCCATGTTTTCGCCAAGGTTTTGCACCGCAATGGCGTTGCCAGCCCCGACGGTCTGCTTGCCGCGCTCCTGCAAAAGCGCGTTGAGCGGCACCACAAAGAAACCGCCTAATACGCCGATCAGTAACAACAGGGCATAGGCTGGCAATATGGCATGTTGCAGGGAGAAGAACAGAACGCCGACGCCGATCAGGATCCCTGCAGGCATGCAGCGCGCAACGGTTTCAAGCGTTACCAGTTTGGCCGCAGCCCCGGCCCCGACCACAATCCCGACGGCGACCATGGCATTCAGGTAGGTCGGCGTGGCGTTGTCTGTTATGCCCAGCGCCACCGGCACCCACAGCACCAGCAGGAAACGCAGCGTAACGCCGGCCCCCCAGAACATGCTGGTGCCCATCAGCGAGAAGCGTGTTTCACCGTTACGCCACAGTACGCGGCAGGCGTTGAAGAAGCTGCCGGTCATTGGCCCGAAGCGCCAGGATTGTCCCGGACGCGCCACGGCCAGTTTGGGGATAAACAGGTTGGCGATCACCGCGCCACCGTACATCAGGGCACAGATGCCAAGCGCGGCGAGTACATGCCAGTCTGCCAGCACGCCGCCCGCCACCGAACCCAGCAGAATCGCCGCAATGGTGGAGGACTCCATCAGGCCGTTGGCCTTCACCAGCTTATCGCCGGTGGTGAGCTCACCCAGAATGCCGTACTTCGCCGGGGAGTAAGCTGCCGCGCCAATGCCTACCAGCGTGTAGCCAACAAACGGGTTGATACCAAAGCAGATGCTTGCCGCGCCCAGAAGCTTAAGACTGTTGGCAAACATCATGACCCGACCTTTGGGGAAGCTGTCCGCCACCTGGCCAACAAACGGCGCAAATACAATGTAAGCACCCACAAACACCATCTGTAGGATCGGCTGGCTCCAGTCGGGATAAAACTCAGCTTTCAGCAACGCCAGCGTAGCAAACAGCAACGCGTTATCGCCGAACGCGGAAAGAAACTGGGCGGCGATAACCGCCATCATGCCTTTCGACCAGATTGAAGTGTTAGTGTGTACTGACTCACGCATTATGCTGTTCCGCCTCTTCAACCATGCCCTTCAGGGTCACAAAATCGGGTTTACCGCTGCCCAGCACCGGTAACTGTTTGAGGTAACGAATATCGCGGGGGACCGCCAGCTCGGGGATACCATGTTCGCGCGCATACCTGAGAAGCGCATCACGCTTCAGTTCACCGTCAGTAGTAAAGAGCACCAGCGCCTCGCCTTTACTGGCATCACTTTTCACCACGGTCGCATGCATTTTCTCCGCCGAGACTGCGGTCGCCAGCGTCTCGACCATTTCAAGAGAGACCATTTCCCCGGCGATCTTGGCGAAGCGTTTTGCACGTCCCTGGATCTGCACGAAGCCCTGATCGTCGAAGCGCACGATATCGCCCGTGTCGTACCAGCCCGTTTCAACCTCGCCATTGACGTTCTCGGCCGTCGGCGCCTCAAGCACGCCCGGGTTTTCCACACGCAGATAGCCGTTCATGACGTTCGGCCCTTTCAGCTGAAGACGTCCGCCGTCTTCAATACCCGGCACTGCCAGCAGACGTGCGTCCAGCCCCGGCAGAATGCGGCCAACCGTTCCCGGTTTTGCCGCCATCGGAACGTTGATGGAGACCACCGGCGCGCACTCCGTCACGCCATAGCCTTCCAGAATGCGCAGGCCAAACTTGTCCTGCCAGATCTGGCGCGTGCTGTCCTGGAGTTTTTCCGCGCCCGCCACCACGTAGCGTACGCGGAAGAAATCATACGGGTTGGCGAAGCGCGCGTAGTTACCGAGGAAGGTGGACGTCCCGAACAGCACCGTGCAGTTACGGTCATAAACCAGCTCCGGCACAATGCGGTAGTGCAGCGGGCTTGGGTAGAGGAACACCTCGGCACCGGTCAGCAGCGGCGTAAAGAGACCCACGGTCAGACCAAATGAGTGGAACAGCGGCAGCGCTGACATAAAGCGATCGTTGGCGGTAAAGTCAGCAATAGTTTTAATCTGTTCGACGTTCGCCAGAATGCTTTTGTGGCTATGAACCACACCTTTCGGGTTGCCTTCAGAGCCGGAGGTAAAGAGGATAATGGCATCATCTTCCGGCTGCTGCTTAACCTGCGCCAGACGCGGCATCAGCAGGTGCGCGAAAATCCACAGCTTGTCAGCGGTCGTGACGTCTGCTTTCAGATCTTCCAGGAACACCCAGCGCACCTGCGTCAGCTGTTCCGGCAGGTGCCACAGCTTGCCTTTATCCAGGAACTGGCGGGAGGTAAAGATGGTGTTGATTTGTGCTGCGGTAATCGCGCTGGAGAGCCCTTTCACGCCCGCCGTGTAGTTCATCATCGCCGGAATGCGGCCTCGGGAGACGGCACCAAAGATCACCGCCGCGCTGATACCCGCGTTTGGCAGCATCAGGCCGATCTTTTCGCCCTGTTTGCTGTACTTTTCCAGGATACGCCCGACAAACAGCGTTTTGGTCAACAGCTTACGGTAGGTATCCGGCGTAAAGTTGATGTCTTCGATGCAGTTTTTCTTCGCACCGTAGCGATACTGCGCCGACAGCAACGATTCATACAGCGTTTCGCGCGGGCGTACGGCCATGCGCGCTTCCATCATAATCTGGTGCAGCATTTCCCCGGCGATTTTACGGCGGTCACGCGCGCGCGGCGCCTCGGGCATCGGCAGTGACGTCGGCGGTAATATATGCAGCGTAATTTTCGGGAACAGACGCTGCTTCACCAGCCCTTTCAGACGGCTGAAAAAGGTCAGCTCAGCCCCGTCGATGCGTAGCGGCACGACGGTGGCCTGAGACTTCGCCGCGACAAAACCGGCCCCGTCGTAAATTTTCATCAGGGAGCCCGTCACTGAAATCCGCCCTTCCGGGAAGATAACCACCGGACGCCCCTGCCCAATCAGACGCACCAGATGTTTAATCATCATCGGTTTGGTAGGGTCGAGCGGGACAAAATCAATCAGCGGCCTGAGCCAGCGCATGTACCATTTTTCACTGATGGAGCTGTACACCGCAAAGACGGGCCGCACGGGCAAAAACAGCGCCAGCAATACGCCATCAAGAAAAGAGACGTGATTCGGTGTGATAAGAACACGCTCGCTATAGAGTGCCTGCGTATCGCCAGTCACGCGAATGCGAAACAGGACACGAAACAGTGTGCGGAAGAACCCAAAAAACATTTCAACTCCCTTTGCCAGCCAGTGTGAAAGGTATAAATGGTGGCAGATTACACGAGAAGTAGTGAGGGAGCGATAGCAAAAACAGAGGCGAAAAAAAACCTGCGCATCCGCGCAGGTTGGTGCAAGTGAAGAGTACGAAAACGTACCAGGAATTCTCACCAATCAATACCTCTGGGATCTTGATTGTGGCCTCCGGCGACAGACTTCGCCAGCAGGAAAACGCAAGGGAATGAGCCGAAGTGCAACCAGGTGTGAATAATCTCTTTTGCTGTTACAGGTTGAACTTACAGGCAAAAAAAAACCTGCGTAAAACGCAGGTTGGTGTAAATCGTGTTAATCAACCGAAGTTGATTCCACCTATCAATACCTCTGGGATCTCGACTCTAGCAATTCACAACGCATCGTTGCCAACGGACAATCGCAACAGCCTGAGGCAAAGTGTAACTAAAGGTTCAGATTGACATTAATCAGACATGACTGTCCGTGTAACGATTACACCGCGAGGGATGTTCTGCTTCACGTTTGCAGAGGACGCTCACCTGCTCCCCTTGAATGCACGCCGCTTTTCCGCAACACTAGTTAGTGTGTAAACGCTTACCCCTATAAGAAGGTATTGAATGGCGACAATTAAGGATGTGGCTCGTCTGGCCGGTGTTTCCGTCGCGACCGTCTCCCGCGTGATCAACAACTCCCCAAAAGCGAGTGATGCATCACGCCAGGCCGTGCAGGACGCCATGGAAAACCTGAATTATCACCCTAACGCCAACGCACGCGCCCTTGCCCAACAGTCGACAGAAACCATCGGGCTTGTGGTCGGGGATGTATCCGATCCGTTTTTCGGTGCGATGGTCAAAGCCGTAGAACAAGTTTCTTATCACACCGGTAATTTCCTGCTGATTGGTAATGGCTACCACAATGAACAGAAAGAACGCCAGGCCATTGAGCAGTTGATCCGTCATCGCTGTGCGGCGCTGGTGGTCCATGCCAAAATGATCCCCGACGCCGAGCTGATCCATCTGATGAAACAGATGCCGGGGATGGTGATTATCAACCGTATTATTCCCGGATTTGAAACCCGCTGCGTGGCGCTCGACGACCGTTACGGCGCATGGCTCGCAACCCGTCACCTGATCCAGCAGGGCCATACCCGAATTGGTTATCTGTGCTCCAACCACCCAATTTCCGATGCGGAAGATCGCCTTCAGGGCTATTACGACGCGCTGCGCGAAGCCGGTTTGCCGTGCAACGATCGTCTTGTGGCGTACGGAGAACCGGATGAGAGTGGCGGCGAACAGGCGATGACCGAGCTGCTCGGCCGCGGGCGGAATTTCACCGCCGTGGCCAGCTATAACGACTCCATGGCCGCCGGCGCGATGGGCGTGCTGAATGATAACGGGATTGACGTCCCGGCAGAAATTTCGCTGATTGGCTTTGATGATGTGCTGGTGTCGCGCTACGTGCGCCCTCGCCTGACCACCGTGCGCTACCCGATTGTGACCATGGCAACGCAGGCGGCAGAACTGGCGTTAGCGCTGGCCGAGCATCGCCCGCCACCGGAAATTACCCACCTGTTCAGCCCAACCTTAGTGCGCCGTCACTCGGTGGTATCGCCCGCGGAAGCCGTGAGCGAACAGCGATAGAGATGGACGGTTTTATCCGGGTATTCCAGCGCATCACCGATGTAGTGCCAGCCGTAACGTTCGTAGAAGTCGCGGCAGGCAGACCAGAGATGAAGCTCGTGATACCCGGCGCGTCGCGCGTAGCCGATAACATGCTGCTGAAGTTTTCCCGCCAGCCCGTTTCCCCGCGCGGCTTCATCGACATACAGCGCAGCCAGCCAGGGATGAAGATCCTGCCGGGAAATTAAATCGCAACGCCACAACCCAACGGTGCCCAGCAGCTGGTCATCCTCAACGGCAATAAAGGTGAGCGGTAACTCGCCTGGCGTCAGGCTGTGCTCGACAATGCTCTGGAAAAAGGCACGCGGCATACCTTCACCAAACGCGTTCCAGATCCAGTCGATCACCTGCTGTGTAAACTGCGGCGCAGCGTGAAGCGGCAGTATATTCACACCAGCTTCCCCTGGAAAAGAGGGACCGATTCGAAGAGATAGCCGTCAAAATCGGGCGCGTCTTCGTCTGACAGCTCAAGCAGGCTCTTTTTAACGTTCTCAAGGTGCTGGAACATCGCCTGCCAGGCCCCCATCACGTCGCGGCGGCGGAGCGCAGCGAGAATGGTTTGCCTGTCTCCGAGCCACTTCAGGCGCCAGGCGCGGCTGGCGATATGGCCATTGAACTGCTGCCACAGCGGACTGCTGTCCATGTGATGCCAGACACTCTCAACCGTCGCCAGCAGCATCTGGTTTTGTGTGGCCCCAGCCAGCACCAGGTGGAACATTTTGTTGTTGTCCTGGCTGCGATCGTCGACGGCAATCGCCCGTTGCTCTTGCTCGATAATGCGGCGCAGGTTGTCGATGTCCGCCCGTGTCGCCATTTTTGCGGCAAAGGCAGCGATGTTGCTTTCAAGCAGTTGACGCGCCTGGAGAATTTCAAACGGCCCAACGTCACTGTTCAGAAAACGCTCTTCCTCGTTTTCATGCTCTTCCGGAATGCGCATCACGTACACGCCAGACCCCTGGCGAATATCCACCGTCCCCTGAAGCTCAAGCATCAGCAGCGCCTCGCGCACGATAGTGCGGCTGACGCCATACGTCTCGGCGATGTTGCGCTCCGGCGGCAGACGCGATCCCACGGGATAATGCCCCTGGATAATCTGCGCCCGTAAATCCTCGCCAATCTCCTGGTACTGTTTTTTTTCCGGCAGGATGACAGCCTTATCCACGTTTTCACCTGTGTTTTTCAGTTAATGCGCGGGCCGGACGTCCTCCCGGCCAGTTTGTGCGCTATTTTACCAGAAGGCTTACTTCCATTCATCGTCTACCCTGAGCGTCAGCACACGCTCATCGCGCAGCTGGCGGAACCAGGACGCTGATTTCTTTGCCCGCCGTGCGCGTTGATTTTCAAGGTCGATCTCAATCAGCCCGTAGCGGTTTTTAAACGCGTTCATCGGGGAGACATTGTCGGTGAAGGCCCACAGCATATAACCGTGACAGTTCGCCCCCGCCTCCCGCGCCAGCAGCGTGTAGTAGAGATGTTCGCTGATAAACGCGATGCGGTACGTGTCGTCAATGACGCCGTCACGATTGCGATACTGCGCTTCGTTCTCCACGCCCATCCCGCTTTCCGCCACAAACCAGTCAATGTTGCGATAGTCGTTTTTAATCCGCATCGCCATGTCGTAAATAATGCGCGGAAAGATCTCCCAGCCGCGGGAGGTGTTCATACGCCGTCCGGGCAGCTCAAACGGCTCGTAGTAGTACGCCGGATGGAACGGCGTCTCCGGGTGCCAGGCGCGGGACGGGGCTTTGACGCGATGCGGGTAATAGAGGTTAATGCCCAGCTCATCGACGGTGTTGTCGGCAATCAGCGCCAGCTCGTCAGCCGTGTAGTCCCACTGCACCTGATGCTGCGCCAGCAGGGTAAAGAGCGCCTGCGGATAGCGCCCGTGCACCAGCGGGTCGAGAAAGACGCGGTTGTAGAACAGATCGTACATCTCTGCCGCTCGCACGTCATGCGGCGCGCGGGAGCGCGGATAGGTCACTTCCGGGTTAAGAATACAGCCCACCGTGCCGTCATAACCTTTCTCGCGAAACAGCTTCACCACTTTCGCCGTCGCCAGCACCTTATGGTGGTTCCACTGCATCCAGGTGCTGGTGCTCTGCTCATAGGGCCAGCGCAGCGCGTCAAGGTAGACGCGCGTCTGGACCACAATCGGTTCGTTGAAGGTAAACCAGCGGGTGACTTTGCCGTGAAAGCGCTCAAATACCTTTTCTGCATAGCGAACGAACAGCTCGACGACGTGCTTTGACGCCCAGCCGCCGTAGGTCTCCAGCAGCACGCCCGGCAATTCGTAGTGTTCCAGGCAGATCATCGGCTCAATGCCCTGACGGTGCATTTCATCGAACAGCGCGTCGTAATACGCGGCGTACTCTTCATCTACCGTCGCATTTTCATAGTCGGTTAAAAAGCGCGACCAGTTGATCGAGGTGCGATAGTGCGTCAGTCCCGCCTGCTTCATCAGCGCTACATCTTCGGGGAAGCGATTGATAAAGTCGGTTGCCACCGCCGGACCATAGCCGTTGTGCCAAACGTGACGATCGTTCATGTACCAGAGATCGATCCACGAATCCTGCCCCGGCTTTTTGCCGCTCCAGCCCTCGGTCTGCCAGGCCGATGCCGCCGCGCCCAGAATAAAATCTTGCGGTATGGCTATCTGTTTTGTGCTCATCGTATCCTCATGCGTTATCGGTGGCTTGTTGCAGTGCGGCCTGCTCTGCGCGGCGTGAAGCAATTTTCACAAACGGCAGATAGATAATCACCGCGGTCACGATGCAGATAAACTGGGTGATGACCGCCCCCATGGAGCCCGCCGTTGACAGCCAGGCGTTGATCAGCGGCGGCGTGGTCCAGGGCACCATTACCACGGCTTTCCCGGCAAATCCGGTCACGGTGGCAAAGTAGCCAATCGAGCCCGTCACCAGCGGCGCGATGATGAAGGGGATAGCCAGGATCGGGTTGAGCATGATTGGCATACCGAAGATCACCGGCTCATTGATATTAAAAATACCCGGCCCGATGGAGAGCTTGGCTATCTCCTTCATCTCTTTACGTTTGGTGGCAATCATGACGGCTATCAGCAGGCCGATGGTCAGGCCGGAGCCGCCGATGCTCATATAGACGTCCCAGAACGGCATGGTGATGATGTTTGGCACCTCTTTGCCCTGCTCGAACGCGCTCATGTTAACGGTGATTGCCCCCAGCAGCAGCGGCTCGCGGATCGGCTTGATCATCTGGTTGCCGTGAATACCAATCACCCAGAACAGCTGGGCAACAAACATCAGCAGCAGGATCCCCGGCAGGCTTTGCACCACGCGCTCCAGCGGCTGTTGCACCACCTGGTATACCGCGTCGTAGAGATACATGCCGGTAACCTGATGAAACACGAAGCCAAAGGTGGCGATGGCGGTGGTGGTGATAATGGCCGGGATCAGCGCAGAGAACGACGCGGCAACGTTCGGCGGCACCGTGTCCGGCATCCTGATTTTCAGCCCCTTGCGGTTTTCCAGCCAGCAGTAGATCTCCACCGACAGGATGGCGATAAACATACCGAGGAACAGGCTGCGGGTATCTGAGAACTGGCGCAGCAGCACATCTTTCACCATGTGCATCTCACCGTCCACCAGCATTTCCACCGTGGTCGGCGTCACGCAGATAAAGCAGATCACCGCCAGCAGGCCGGGGAACAGGGACTTAATGCCGTTAATACGCCCCAGCTCAATGCCGATTAAAAACACCGCGCCGATGTTGAGAAAGTTCAGCGTGGCGTAGTTGAGCGCGCTGGTGATCGGCTTTAAGGCCGCGAGAAACGACAGCGACTGAAAGCTCGCCAGACCGTTTTTCGGATCCAGCACCATATTGGAGATCAATACCGAGAACGCCCCCACTATGATGACTGGCATTAAGGTAATAAACGCAGACTTGATCGCCTGGATATAGCGATAGCTGTTGAAGGTAGTGGCAAAACTGCCCAGAGCGTCGATCAGTTTTTCCTGAAATGCCATAGGGTAATACCTCAGTAAAAGGGCTTTTATTGAATAAGGTGTACAGCCGGATACTATTGGTATGCCAAAAATAGCGTCCACAGGCGATTTGTTCTGTGATTAAGCTCCCAACGCCGTTAGAGGTATTCCAGATTATGATTTATCACCATTTTGGTATACCAATGACAGGCATTTATTCCGCGGGCGAGGATCGTTACTGAAAAGCGTGATCGTTATGGGGTTTTGTCCTTCCCACGTCGCTTATGCGCCGGATGGTCTGTGTTAAACTGCAAACCATTACGTGGAAACAGGAATTTCGAATGGCAACAATGCTGGATGTCTCACTGCGTGCGGGCGTGTCGAAGGCCACCGTTTCGCGCGTGCTGAACGGCACAGGTCAGGTTAAAGAGAGCACGCGCCAGCAGGTATTTCGCGCGATGGAGGAGCTGGGCTATCGTCCGAACTTTCTCGCGCGCTCGCTGGCTAACCAGACCAGCAACAGCATCGGTCTGGTCGTCTCGACGTTCGACGGTTTTTACTTTGGTCGTTTGCTACAGCAGGCGTCACGGCAGACCGAAACGCACGGTAAACAGCTGATTGTTACCGACGGTCACGATGCCCCTGAACAGGAAGAACTGGCGGTGCAGATGCTCGCCGACCGCAAGTGCGACGCCATCGTGCTGTACACGCGTTACATGAGCGAAAAGACGATCCTGAAGCTGATCAACAGCGTGCAGACGCCGCTGGTGATCATTAACCGCGAAGTGAGCCAGGCGGCGGATCGCTGCGTCTTCTTTGAACAGCAGGACGCAGCCTTCAAAGCGGTGGATTACCTGATAAGCCAGGGCCATCGGGAGATCGCCTGTATCACCGTCCCGATCCACACCCCAACGGGTAAAGCGCGGCTGATGGGCTACCGTAAGGCGCTGGAGAAGCACGGTATTCGTCTCGATGAGCGGCGGATTAAATACGGCGATGCAGGCATGACGCGGGGTTACGAGCTGTGCAAGGAGCTGATTGCGGAAAAGACATCGTTCAGCGCCCTGTTTGCCTGTAACGATGACATGGCCCTGGGCGCCTCCAAAGCATTACACCAGGCCGGGCTGAAGATCCCGCAGGATATTTCGCTGTTTGGTTTTGACGATGCCCCCAGCGCAAAGTGGCTGGAGCCTGCCCTGTCGTCGGTGTATTTGCCGATCGACAACATGATCGTCACGGCGATCGACCAGGCGATCCGGCTGGCAAAAAACCAGCCGGTTGAAGCGATCCCACCGTTCACCGGCACGCTGGTGTTACGCGATTCGGTGACAACAGGGCCCTGGTTTAATCAGACCAGCTCTAACGCCAGCAGCTCCTGAATGGTCTGGCGACGGCGAATCAGCCGCGCCACGCCGTTATCAAACAGCACTTCCGGCAGCAGCGGACGGCTATTGTAGTTCGAAGACATAGACGCCCCGTACGCACCGGTATCATGCAGCACCAGATAATCTCCCGGTTTTACCTCTGGCAGCGAACGGGTTTCGACTTTCCCGCCTTCCTGCTGAGTAAAGACGTCACCGGATTCACACAGCGGGCCGGCAACAACGGTCTCGATGCGCGGGGCGTTGACCAGATCGCGGCCATCGGCGGCAAGCGCGGTGATGTGATGATAGCTGCCGTACATGGACGGGCGCATCAGGTCGTTGAAGCCAGCATCAATCAGCACAAAGTGACGGCTTCCCATCTCCTTCACGCTCCGCACCTGCGCCACCAGCACGCCAGCTTCGGCGACCAGGAAACGACCCGGCTCAATCTCCAGCTTCACCGCATGGCCCAGATGAGCGGCGATGCTGTCACGCGCGGCGCTCCACAGGCCGTAATAGTGATCCGTGTCGATCGCCTCTTCCCCTTCGCGGTAAGGGATCGAAAGCCCTCCCCCGGCGGAGATCGCCTCCAGATCCTGACCAAAATCGATAACCTGACGCACCATCGCGCCACAGACCTGCTCAAGATGGCCATAATCCACGCCGGATCCGATATGCATGTGAATACCCACCAGCTTAAGGTTGTAACGTTGTAAAACCTCCAGCGCCGCAGGCATATCGGCATACCAAATCCCGTGCTTGCTGTTTTCGCCCCCGGTGTTGGTTTTCTGACTGTGACCGTGACCAAAGCCCGGGTTGATGCGCAGCCAGACGCGATGGCCCGGGGAAACCTGCCCAAGCTGTTCCAGCATATCCACCGAACCGGCATTCACCGGGATTTGCAGCTCGTGCACGCGCGCCAGCGTGGCGTCGTCTATCAGGTCAGCGGTGAAGACGATCGCGTCGCTATCGGCCTTTGGATCAAACCCGGCCGCCAGCGCACGTTCGATTTCACCCAGCGATACGGAGTCAACCTTCACGCCCTGCTCGCGCATCATGCGCAGAATATGAATATTGGAGCAGGCCTTCTGCGCAAAACGCACCACGTCAAACTGATGCAGCGCGGCGATTTTCTCGCGAACAATCTGCGCATCGTAGACCCACACCGGACAGCCGAATTCGGCAGGCAGGCGCAGCAGGTTATCGGCGTTTAAATCGGTTTCGGTCTGGTTGAGCGGGCGTGGCATGGTCGTCTCCGGTATTCTGTTTTTTATCATTACGCCATAGCCTGAAGAGAATAAAAAATATCGTTTTATCGTGAGTCTATGCAAAAATGATATGGACCACGATCAGCCATCAGGTGCCCTATGCCCGCCGTTAACCTACGCCATATCGAGATTTTTCATGCGGTGATGACCACCGGCAATCTCACTGAAGCCGCGCAGATGCTGCACACCTCGCAGCCGACGGTCAGCCGCGAGCTGGCGCGTTTTGAGAAAGTGCTGGGGCTGAAGCTGTTTGAACGCACCCGCGGCAGGTTGCATCCAACGGTGCAGGGTTTACGTCTTTTTGAGGAGGTTCAGCGCTCCTGGTACGGGCTGGACAGGATCGTGAGCGCGGCGGAGAGCCTGAGGGAGTTTCGCCAGGGCGAGCTGTCCATCGTCTGCCTGCCGGTCTTTTCTCAGTCATTCCTGCCGGTACTGCTACAGCCGTTTCTGGCCCGCTATCCGGAGGTCAGCCTGACCATCGTGCCGCAGGAGTCGCCGCTGCTGGAGGAGTGGCTTTCGGCCCAGCGCCACGATCTGGGTCTGACCGAAACCCTCGTCACGCCAGCGGGAACGGAACGCACGGAGCTGCTCTCGCTGGATGAGGTCTGCGTGCTGCCTGCCAGCCACCCGCTTGCTTTCAAAGCAGTTCTGACTCCGGCAGATTTTCACGGTGAGAACTATATCAGCCTGTCGCAGACCGACAGCTACCGGCAGCTTCTGGATGGCCTGTTTGCCGAACATCAGGTGAAGCGGCGGATGGTGATGGAAACGCACAGTGCGGCATCAATTTGCGCGATGGTGCGCGCGGGCGTGGGTATTTCGGTGGTGAACCCGCTCACGGCTATGGACTACGCCAGCAGCGGCGTGGTTCTGCGCCGTTTTAGCGTTTCCGTTCCCTTTACGGTAAGCCTGATCCGCCCGCTGCACCGGCCCGCCTCAGCGCTGGTTGATGCCTTTAGTGAACACCTGATTGCGCACGCGCGTCAGGTGGCGCTTCGCTTACCTGACCTGCAAAAACCTTTATGACAGCATAAACTCCACCGCATCCGCGGCATGGATGGCGGCGGTATCAAAGACCGGTATCGGGCTTTGGTCTGCCGGCACCAGCAGGCCAATTTCGGTACAGCCGAAGATGACTCCTTCCGCCCCCTGCTGCGCCAGTTTCTCAATCACGCTGACGTACCAGGCGCGCGAAGCTTCGCTGAAGGTGCCGAGGCACAGTTCATCAAAAATAATCTGGTTAATGCGCGCCCGGTCTGCCTCCTCCGGGATCAGGCTTTCAATCCCGAACTGGCTACTCAGCCGCCCGCGGTAAAAATCCTGCTCCATGGTGTAGCGCGTCCCCAGCAGCGCCACGCGCGTCATGCCGGCGGCACGTATGGCACGCCCGGTGGCATCCGCGATATGTAAGAACGGCAGCGAACAGCGGTCTTCAATATGCGACGCCACCTTATGCATGGTGTTGGTACACAGCAGAATACCCTGCGCGCCCGCACGCTCCAGGCCAAGTGCGGCGTCCGCCAGCATTTGCCCGGCTTTGTCCCACTCCCCGCTCGACTGGCAGGCTTCTATTTCATGGAAATCCACGCTGTGCAGCAGCAGGCTGGCCGAATGCAGACCGCCCAGACGCTGTTTGACGCCTTCATTAATCAGGCGGTAGTACGGGATCGTTGATTCCCAGCTCATGCCCCCTAACAGACCGATCGTTTTCATCTTTCCTCCTGTACGTTTCACCCAGTGAAGCAAACTTGTGATCGCCTTTCCAGTTATTTGGCTAAACGTTTTCTTTTCGCTGCGGCTGAGATAAGTTAAATGAAACAATGTTTCATTACATAACAGGGCGAAAATATGTTTATTTTCCATAAAGAGACCATGCTTGAGGATTTGGGCAACGGCGTGACGCGTCGTATTCTGGCGCACGACGGCAGGATGATGGCGGTGGAAGTGAATTTCGAGCAAGGTGCGATTGGCCCGCTGCATAACCACCCGCATGAGCAGCTCACCTACGTTCTCTCGGGGGAATTTGAGTTCACCATTGGCGAGGAAAAGCATGTGGTGACGGCGGGCGACACTCTCTATAAAAAGCCGCACGTGATGCACGGCTGCGTTTGCCTCAAACCCGGCACCTTGCTGGATACCTTTACGCCGGTACGCGAGGATTTCCTGAAATAAAAAAAGGCGCTCATCAGAGCGCCTTTTTTCATGTTATTCCGTAACCGGCTCAGGAAGTTGTTCCGGCAGCGGGTTGCGGGAGCGCATTGCTTCGCGCAGCAGCACGCTGCCACAGGCGAACAGCCCACCCAGAATACCCGCCAGCAGCACGATCAGTGCTTTGCCCGGGCCATCTTTTTTCACAGGTATAGAAGGAGAGAGCTGGTATTTGAAAGGCTCCAGGCTCACGTCTTCGAAGGAGAGTTTTTGCAGCTGCGCCAGATAGTATTCGCGGTTCTGGAAATCGGCGTTCAGCTCAGAAACATCCTTCAGATTTTTTTCAATCTGCAATTTCTGCGCAATCCCGTCCGCGCCGAGCGCGACGGAGTAATCCGGATCGTCTTTCACCGCCTGTCCGTTACTGTAAACCGGCTTTTTGATCCCTGCCGCGTTCGCCACTTCCAGCGAGTAGTTAAGGCGTTGCAGGTTGGTATTGTGGATATTGGTCAGTCGAACCCGATCCAGCTCCAGCTGCTGCTGAACCGTTTTGGTTCTCAGGATCAGCTGATCGCGGATGTTTTGCATGGTCTCCTGCTCGACGATGCGGGAAATGTACTGAATGTAACCATTCAACACTTTCTGCGCGTCCTCTGCCGTTGGGGCAGTGAAGCTTAACGTCCAGGAGAGATACGGTGCTTTATCAGCATTTTTTTCCTGGGTGTTATCAATAGCCTTCATCTTTTCGGCGATATTGACCACCGCGCGGTGCAGCTCCAGCGGGTCAACCTCGGCGCCATCGAGCTGAGCCATCACGTAAGGAGAGCTCTTCATGTACTCTTCAAGCAGGGACTGAGACTGAAACTTTTTGATAAACAGATTAAATACATCCGCACGGGTAACTTTAACGTCCACATCAAGCACCTGCAGCGTCACCATCATCTGGCGCAGCGAACTCCACTGCGTCTGTTCCGCTGGCGTAATGACCGCTTTACTGGTCCATTTTTGCGGTATCAGGAAGGCGATTGCCAGGCCGACCAGTGCAAATGCAAACACAATGGTAATGATGCGTTTTTTTGCTGCCAGCAGGACGTCCAGCAGACCCAGGAGATCTATTTCTTTAGCGCTGACCGCCGGGGGAGCATAGTGAGGAAAGTTGAGATCCGTATGTTGTTTGAAATCCATTGCTGACATAACTGTTCTTCTTTTAAGGATGCAGTGAAATTCTGCCTGACTGGTTCCGGTTTGAGAAATCATACAAGAATGTAAGAATTATCTGAATGCCGAATTGGTACATCTGTAGACCTGCTATCAGATCTGGTAGTTAGCCACGCTGCGTGACTATTGTTTTTCCCGTTTCCACTTGTGCTTCGTCTCGCCTCCTCGCAGCCCCGACGAACGTCCGTGAAAAGTCAAAAATGCCACCTCCCTCACTATATTGAAACAGCGTTTCGACGCTGATCACATTTCCATCATTAAGCGAATGACGCAGAAATAAATCGCAATAATATAAAATAAAACGATGTTTTAGTATCCAAGAACGGCGGTTCAGCTCTTTTGAAACCCAACGCATTTAGCGCAAAGAGGAAGGCAAAAAAGCGTTAATAAACAATTTTATATTTAGCCGACGCCAGATATTGCACCCTAAAATTCAGCTCTCATGCCGCGCGATGCTGGCCTGGGAAGATGTAACAAAGCAGATTCCGTTTTAAACCATTGATCGCCAGGTAGGTATGTATGAATGAAAACAAGCTGCTGGGGCTCGCATGGATATCACCCTACATCATCGGGTTGATACTCTTTACGGCATTCCCCTTCGTCTCATCATTTTTCCTCAGCTTTACGGATTACGATTTGATGAGTCCGCCGGTGTTTAACGGCATCGAAAACTATCGCTACATGTTTACCGAAGACACGCTCTTCTGGAAATCAATGGGCGTGACCTTTGCATACGTATTTTTAACCATTCCGTTAAAGCTCGCCTTCGCATTAGGGATTGCCTTTGTCCTGAACTTTAAATTACGCGGCATCGGATTTTTCCGTACTGCCTACTATATTCCGTCGATCCTCGGCAGTTCCGTCGCCATTGCCGTATTGTGGCGCGCCTTATTTGCGATCGATGGCCTGCTGAACAGCTTTATCGGCGTATTTGGTTTTGACCCGGTGAACTGGCTGGGTGAACCGTCACTGGCACTAATGTCCGTTACCCTGCTGCGCGTCTGGCAGTTCGGTTCCGCGATGGTCATCTTCCTGGCCGCGCTGCAAAACGTACCGCAGTCCCAGTATGAAGCGGCGATGATCGATGGCGCATCGAAATGGCAGATGTTCATGAAGGTGACCGTGCCGCTGATTACGCCGGTGATCTTCTTCAACTTCATCATGCAGACCACGCAGGCGTTCCAGGAATTTACCGGGCCGTACGTGATCACCGGCGGCGGGCCGACCTATTCGACCTACCTGTTCTCGCTCTACATCTACGACACCGCGTTTAAGTATTTCGATATGGGTTATGGCGCGGCGCTGGCGTGGATCCTGTTCCTGGTGGTGGCCGTCTTCGCCGGTATCGCCTTTAAGTCGTCGAAATACTGGGTGTTCTACTCCGCCGATAAAGGAGGCAAAAATGGCTGATATTCAACAACTCTCCACGGCAAGAAGCATCGCCGAACGCGAAGTAGCCCGCACGCTGCGCAGAGAGAAAATCAATGCCACCGTTCGCTATGCGATCCTGCTGTTTGTCGGCCTGCTGATGCTTTACCCGCTGGTGTGGATGTTCTCCGCGTCGTTCAAACCGAACCACGAGATCTTCACCACCCTGAGCCTGTGGCCTGCCCATGCCACCTGGGACGGCTTCATCAACGGCTGGAAAACCGGCACCGAGTACAACTTCGGCCACTACATGCTGAACACCTTTAAGTATGTGATCCCGAAAGTGATCCTGACCATTATCTCCTCCACCATCGTGGCGTATGGCTTTGCCCGCTTCGAGATCCCGTGGAAGAAGTTCTGGTTCGCCACGCTCATTACCACCATGCTGCTACCCAGCACCGTGCTGCTGATCCCGCAGTACCTGATGTTCCGTGAAATGGGCATGCTGAACAGCTATATGCCGCTGTACCTGCCGCTGGCCTTCGCCACCCAGGGGTTCTTCGTCTTCATGCTGATCCAGTTCCTGCGCGGCGTCCCGCGTGACATGGAAGAGGCGGCGCAGATTGACGGCTGTAACTCCCTTCAGGTGCTGTGGTACGTGGTTGTGCCGATCCTTAAACCGGCCATTATCTCCGTCGCCCTGTTCCAGTTCATGTGGTCCATGAACGACTTTATCGGGCCGCTGATTTATGTCTACAGCGTGGATAAATACCCGATTGCACTGGCGCTGAAAATGTCCATCGACGTCACCGAAGGGGCGCCGTGGAACGAAATTCTGGCAATGGCGAGCATCTCCATTCTGCCATCCATCATTGTCTTCTTCCTGGCACAGCGCTACTTCGTACAGGGCGTCACCAGCAGCGGAATTAAAGGTTAAGAGGGAAATACCATGGCTGAAGTTATTTTCAACAAGCTGGAAAAGGTCTACTCCAACGGTTTTAAAGCGGTACACGCTATCGATCTTAAAATCGCCGAAGGGGAATTCATGGTGATCGTCGGCCCATCCGGCTGCGCCAAATCCACTACTCTGCGCATGCTGGCGGGACTGGAAACCATCAGCGGCGGCGAGGTGCGTATCGGCGACAAGATCGTGAACAACCTCGCGCCGAAAGAGCGCGGGATTGCGATGGTGTTCCAGAACTACGCCCTCTATCCACACATGACGGTGCGCGAGAATCTGGCCTTTGGCCTCAAGTTGAGCAAGCTGCCGAAAGATCAGATTGAGTCCCAGGTGAATGAAGCCGCCAAAATTCTCGAGCTGGAAGAGCTGCTCGACCGCCTGCCGCGCCAGCTTTCCGGCGGCCAGGCGCAGCGCGTGGCGGTAGGCCGTGCGATTGTGAAAAAACCGGATGTGTTCCTGTTCGATGAGCCGCTTTCAAACCTCGACGCCAAACTGCGCGCCTCGATGCGTATCCGTATTTCCGACCTGCATAAGCAGCTGAAGAAATCCGGAAAACCGGCCACCACCGTTTACGTGACCCACGACCAGACCGAAGCGATGACCATGGGCGACCGCATCTGCGTGATGAAGCTTGGCCATATCATGCAGGTGGATACGCCGGACAATCTCTACCACAAGCCGAAGAACATGTTCGTGGCGGGCTTTATCGGCGCGCCGGAGATGAATATACGCAAAAGCATGCTGGTCGAAAAAGCGGGACAGCTGCACATCGCCATTGGTGATGAAACCATGCCGCTGAACGCGGAGAAGCAGGAGAAAGTCGCCGCTTACGCGGGTCAGGAGATCTTCTTCGGCGTGCGCCCGGAATTTGTGTCGCTCTCTGATGAGCCCTTCCCGAACGGCGGCTGTAGCGGGGAGATGGTGCGCGTTGAGAACATGGGCCACGAATTCTTTGTGTACCTGAAGGTCGCGGACTACGAACTGACCGCCAGAATCCCGTCCGATGAAGCTAAACCAATGATTGATAAGGGACTTCATCGTAAGGTGTATTTCACGTTTGATATGAATAAGTGTCATATTTTTGACGCAAAAACTGAACAGAACCTCTCTCTCTGATGGAGTGATAAAAATGAAAAAAGTGCTTTTAAGCGCAGCTATCTCCGCGACCCTGGGCCTTACCGCTTTGCCATCGATGGCGCAGAATGTGGATTTACGGATGTCCTGGTGGGGCGGCAACGGCCGTCACCAGGTCACCCTGAAAGCGCTGGAGGAGTTCCATAAGCAGAACCCGGACATCAACGTGAAAGCGGAATACACCGGCTGGGACGGTCACCTCTCCCGTCTGACCACCCAGATTGCGGGTGGAACCGAGCCAGACGTAATGCAGACGAACTGGAACTGGCTGCCGATCTTCTCCAAAACCGGTGACGGCTTCTACGATCTGAACAAGTTGAAGGAGGTGATCGACCTGTCGCAGTTCGATCCCAAAGAGCTGCAAACCACCACCGTGGATGGCAAGCTGAACGGCATTCCGATCTCGGTGACGGCGCGGGTGTTCTACTTCAATGACGAAACCTGGAAAAAAGCGGGTATTGCGTACCCGAAAACCTGGGACGAGCTGATGGCGGCCGGTAAAACCTTCGAGAGCAAGCTCGGTAAGCAATACTATCCGGTGATCCTGGAGCACCAGGATACGCTGGCGCTGCTGAATTCGTACATGATCCAGAAGTACAACATTCCTGCGGTGGATGAGAAAACCAAAAAGTTCAGCTACACAAAGGAACAGTGGGTGGAGTTCTTCCAGACCTACAAAAAGCTGATCGACAGCCACGTCATGCCGGACACCAAATATTATGCCTCATTTGGTAAGAGCAACATGTATGAGATGAAGCCGTGGATCCAGGGAGAATGGGGCGGCACCTATATGTGGAACTCCACCATCAACAAATATTCCGACAACCTGAAGCCACCGGCGAAACTGGAGCTGGGCAGCTACCCAATGCTGCCGGGTGCCACCGACGCGGGCCTGTTCTTCAAACCGGCGCAAATGCTGTCGATTGGTAAGTCGACCAAAAACCCGGAAGCGGCGGCGAAGCTGATTAATTTCCTGCTCAACAGCAAAGAAGGGGTCGATACGCTGGGCCTTGAGCGTGGCGTACCGCTGAGCAAAGTAGCGGTGCAGTATCTGACTGAAGACGGCACCATTAAAGAGGACGATCCTTCCGTGGCAGGCCTGCGTCTGGCGCAGTCGCTGCCGGCGAAACTCACCGTCTCGCCATACTTTGACGACCCACAGATTGTGGCGCAGTTCGGTACTTCTTTGCAGTATATCGACTACGGGCAGAAAACCGTGGAAGAGACGGCCGCTGACTTCCAGCGTCAGGCGGAGCGTATTTTGAGACGTGCGATGCGGTAAACACTAAGCCGCTTACCGGGCCTACACGGTATCGTAGGCCCGGTAAGCGAAGCGCCACCGGACAATTACATTACACGCCGATATTACGTAGTTTCTCCCCTCTCATCAGCTTGCGTTCAATATGCTCCAGTGTCACGCCCTTGGTTTCGGGGATCAACCAGAAGGTCACACCGATAAACGCCACGTTCAGCACCGTATAGAGCCAGAAGGTGCCTGCCGCGCCAATCGCATCCAGCAGCGTCAGGAAGGTCGCGCCAATGATCATGTTCGACACCCAGTTGGTGGTGGTGGAACAGGTGATACCAAAGTCGCGGCATTTCAGCGGCTGTATTTCAGAGCACAGGATCCACACCACCGGCGCGGCGCTCATCGCGTAACCGGCGATACACATCATGGTCATGCCCACGGAGAGCCAGGAGAGGCCGCTTGACGCCGTGCCGTTATCGAACTGCATCAGGCAGTAGCCAAGGATTAAGGTGCCGAGCGCCATCACGCTAAAGCCAATTTTCAGGGCGGGTTTACGTCCGGCCTTATCAACGGTGAACACCGCGATAAAGGTGGCGAACATAAAGGTCAGCCCCACCACCAGCGTGGCGATCATCTGCTGTTCGGTGGTGGTAAAACCGGCCATTTTAAAAATGCGCGGGGCGTAATACATAATGATGTTCATCCCCGTAAACTGCTGCATCGCCTGTAACAGCATGCCGAGGAACACCGCGCGGCGCACGTTGCGGTTCGCCTTAAACAGGGACCAGCCGCCCTGCTTCAGCTTCAGGCTTTCGCGGATTTCGTTCAGCTCTTCACGCGCTTTTTCAGACGTGTCGCGCAACATGCGCAGCACCTCTTCCGCCTCCACGTGACGCCCTTTTTGCGCCAGCCAGCGCGGGCTGTTCGGCAGGAAAATGACTAACACAATCAGCACCAGCGCAGGCAGCGCCAGCACGCCAAGCATTGCCCGCCAGTTGCCGCTGTAGCTGAAGTACGTATCCGACAGAAACGCCAGCACGATACCGAGCGTCACCATCAGCTGATACATACTGATCATCTTCCCGCGCACGTTCTCACTTGCCATTTCAGAGAGATAAAGCGGCGCGGTGTAGGACGCGATACCCACCGCTACGCCAAGCAACACGCGTGAAAGCAGCAGCACTTCTATGTTTGTCGCAAACGCGGAGCCGATGGAGCCTGCGACGAACAGGATCGCCCCAACCATCAGGCTGTATTTGCGCCCGAGACGGAACGACAGCCAGCCGTTAAACAACGCGCCGATGGCCGCGCCCAGCATCATGCTGCTCACCACCCACTCTTGCAGGCGGTTGCTTAACGTAAAGTGGTCGGTAATAAAGGGCAGTGCGCCAGCGATAACGCCGATATCCAGACCAAACAGTAGACCGGCTACGGCGGCCGCAACAGAAACAAACTGGTTCATGCGTCGGGTATCGCGCAGCGCAGCGGGCATAAGGGTAGAGTCATTTATAGATGTCATAGTTTCCTGCCTCAACAGCGAAATTCGTTAAGTGAAATTACGAGATACCGGAAGAAAGTGTCAGGTCGGAACTGGTGAAGATATGGATTATTTCGCTACGACATACCGTTCTGTGATGGACATTACAATTTCAAATCAGGGTGGTTTAACCTTATTTTTTATTAATTAGTTAATATTTAAGCAATAAATGTGTGATACCCGTCATTTATTCCTTTTTAGTATGGATTTTTCATCTTTAAGGATATGGATAAAGCCAATTTTGGCGCAAAAAAAACCTCCACCCGAGGGCAGAGGTTCTTTATTAAGGCTGAATTAACGTGCCAGCCAGCCGCCGTCAACGGCGACGGTATAGCCGTTAATGTAATCCGAAGCCGGAGAAGCCAGGAACACAACCGGGCCCATCAGATCGCTCGGCAGACCCCAGCGACCCGCTGGAATACGTTCCAGAATTGCCGCGCTGCGCTCTTCATCAGCACGCAGCTGCTGGGTATTGTTGGTGGCCATGTAGCCCGGCGCAATCGCGTTGACGTTGATATTGTGCTGCGCCCACTCGTTCGCCAGCAGACGGGTCACGCCCATCACGGCGCTCTTCGATGCGGTGTAAGACGGTACGCGGATGCCGCCCTGGAAAGAGAGCATGGAGGCAATATTGATGATCTTGCCGCCTTTCCCCTGCGCGATGAAGTGCTTCGCAGCCGCCTGGGACATAAAGAACACGCTCTTGATGTTCAGGTTCATCACGTCGTCCCAGTCCGTTTCGCTGAAGTTAATCGCATCTTCACGGCGAATCAGGCCCGCATTGTTGACCAGAATATCGATATGCCCGAACTCCGCCACCGCGCGATCCAGCAGTTCAGGGATCGCATCGATTTTGCGCAGGTCCGCGGTCAGGCTCAGGAAACGACGGCCCAGCGCGGTGACGCGCTCGATGGTTTCCGTTGGCTCTACGATGTTAATCCCGACGATATCACAGCCCGCTTCCGCCAGACCTAACGCCATACCCTGCCCCAGCCCGGTGTCACACCCGGAAACCACAGCCACTTTACCCTGCAGAGAAAATGCATCCAGAATCATGTTTGTTCCTTAATCGTTCAGCGCCTGTCACCAACAGGCAGATGTGTGCTTAACTGCCTGCGACTAGCGCAGATCCTTAACAGCGACGTGGTCCATGTCATCGAAGACCTGGTTTTCACCGACCATACCCCAGATAAAGGTATAAGCTTTCGTTCCCACGCCAGAGTGGATGGACCAGCTTGGCGAAATGACCGCCTGCTCGTTGTGCATCACGATATGGCGAGTTTCCTGCGGCTGTCCCATCATGTGGAACACGCAGGCATCTTCATCCATGTTGAAGTAGAAATAGACTTCCATGCGGCGCTCGTGGGTATGGCACGGCATGGTGTTCCACAGGTTGCCCGGCGCAAGCTCGGTCAGCCCCATGCTGAGCTGGCAAGTTTCCAGCACATCCGGTACGAAGTATTTATTGATGGTGCGGCGGTTGCTGGTGAGGTTGTCACCAAGGGTCACCGGGGCAACGTCCGCTGGCGTGACTTTTTTGGTTGGGTAAGTCGTATGAGCCGGGGCGCAGTTGTAGTAGAACTTCGCCGGTTTGCTGCCATCGATGCTGGCGAACACCACTTCTTTCGCGCCTTTTCCGACGTACAGCGCGTCACGGTGACCAATTTCGTAGCACTGGCCATCGACGGTTATGGTGCCCGGCCCGCCAATGTTAATCACGCCCAGTTCACGGCGTTCGAGGAAGTAGCTCACGCCCAGCTGTTTGCCCACTTCACCGCCCACGGAGACGGTTTTCGCCACCGGCATAATCCCGCCCACAATAATGCGGTCAATATGGCTGTAGACCATGGTGTACTTGTCGGCTTCGAACACTTGCTCAACTAAAAACTCACTGCGCAGCCCCTGAGTATCCAGCGTTTTTGCGTGCGCACTGTGGATGCTTTGTCTGACGTCCACGTAAACCTCCAGAATTGATCGTGCCCGAAGGCAAAGATGAATAACGAAACAATGTTCCGTTTTCGTGATGAACACATATTATCCCCTGTACATGGGGTTTTCAATTACATTTAAAACAACGTTTCATTTTTTCTGTATGTTTATGCCAGAAATGGTGTTTCGATCACGATAAATCTTTAAGCCCCTCAATCTGGCTAAAGAAACTGAGAATTTGCGCTGTCAGTCACACACAATGAAACGATGTTTTGATAATTTAACACCTAGTTTTCAACCTATATTACGCGTTCAAAGGAGTGCATTATGGCTAAAGGTATGCGGGTCAAGCTGAACTACGAGGTCAGCCGCGATCCGGATACAGGCGTGGAAGTTACCCGCCTGACCCCACCGGAAGTAACCTGTCATCGCAACTACTTTTACCAGAAGTGCTTCTTTAACGATGGCAGCCACCTGCTGTTCGCCGGGGAGTTCGACGGTCACTGGAACTATTACCTGCTGGATCTGAAAAACGCCGAAGCGGTGCAGCTGACCGAAGGCGCGGGCGATAACACCTTTGGCGGGTTCCTCTCTCCGGACGATCAATCCCTCTACTATGTGAAGAACGATCGCACCCTGCTTGAGGTGGATTTACAGACGCTGGCAGAGCGCGAAGTGTACCGTGTCCCGGAAGAGTGGGTTGGCTACGGCACCTGGGTCGCGAACAGCGACTGCACCAAACTGGTAGGTATTGAGATTGCCAGACGTGACTGGACGCCACTCAACGACTGGAAAATTTTCCACGACTTCTTCCACAAAGGGCCGCACTGCCGCCTGCTGCGCGTTGATCTAAAAACGGGTGAAAGCACCACCATCCATGACGAGAAGATCTGGCTGGGACATCCGATTTATCGCCCGTTCGATGACAATACCGTGGCCTTCTGTCATGAAGGGCCACACGACCTGGTTGACGCCCGCATGTGGCTGGTCAACGAAGATGGCAGCAACGTGCGGAAAGTGAAAACGCACGCGGAAGGGGAAAGCTGCACGCATGAATTTTGGGTGCCGGACGGGTCCGCGCTGATCTACGTCTCTTACCTGAAAGGTCAGCAAGGGCGCACCATCTCCCGCTTCAATCCGGACACCGGCGTGAATGAAGCGGTAATGAACATGCCCGCCTGTTCGCACCTGATGAGCAACGTCGACGGCACCATGCTGGTTGGCGACGGTTCCGGCACGCCTGTCGATGTGAAAGACACCGGCGGCTACACCATTGATAACGATCCTTATCTGTATGCCTTTGACGTGGCGAAGAAAGCCTATTACCGCATTGCCCGTCATGACACTTCCTGGGCTACGGTGGCGAACAGCCGCCAGGTAACCCACCCGCATCCGTCCTTCACGCCGGACGAAAAAGCGGTGCTGTACAGTTCCGATAAAGACGGCAAACCGGCCCTCTATATCGCGAAACTCCCCGAGCAACCTGAAATGTTACATGCCTGAATGAGTTAGTGTTTCTGTAACTGGCCTTGCCCTCCGATTCGGAGGGCTTTTTTTTGGGTGATTGCGACGCTTTTTGCCGGGTGGCGCTAACGCTTACCCGGCCTACGAAACGACTGATTGGAGAGAAAGTGTAGCCGGGTAAGCGCATCGCCATCCGGCATACGAAACGACGGAGTGGAAGGAAAGTGTAGGCCGGGTAAGCGCAGCGCCATCCGGCATACGAAACGACGGAGTAGAAGGAAAGTGTAGGCCGGGTAAGCGCAGGGCCACCCGGCCTACGAAACG